>CAMQXE010000059.1 GCA_947038745.1 uncultured Propionibacteriaceae bacterium
AGGACTTCCCCTACATCAACACCATCGTGGGCAAGAAGCAGCTAGGCAATATCGTCAATGAGCTTGCTGAGCGCTACTCCAAGACGGTTGTCACTGAGACTCTCGATAACCTCAAGGACATGGGCTTCAAGTGGGGCACCCTGTCGGGTGTTACCGTCTCTATCTCGTATGTTCAGACCCCGCCGAATAAGCCTGAGATCCTTTCGGTCTACGAAGCGAAGGCGGCTAAGATCGATAAGCTCTATGAGCGCGGTCAGGTTACTGATGATGAGAAGAAGTCTGAGCTTAACCAGATCTGGCAGGAAGCTACGGCCGAACTGACCGCAGCGATGGAGAAGAACTTCTCCGAGACTAACCCGATCTACATGATGGTTCACTCGGGTGCCCGAGGAAACATGACCCAGATGCGCCAGATCGCTGCTATGCGAGGCCTGGTGGCCAACCCGAAGGGCGAGATTATTCCTCGTCCGATCAAGTCGAACTTCCGTGAAGGCCTCACCGTTCTTGAGTACTTCATTTCGACTCACGGTGGCCGTAAGGGTCAGGCTGACACGGCCCTTAAGACCGCTGACTCTGGCTACCTCACCCGTCGTCTGGTCGATGTCTCGCAGGATGTCATCATCCGCGAAGAAGACTGTGGCACCGAGCGTGGTCTAACCAAGGTCATCGGTATTACCGAAGGGGACAAGCTCGTTGTCTCCCCGACGGTTGAGACTGCGGTCTATGCCCGTACTTTGGCTGAGGACGTTGTCGATCCCAAGGGCAATCTGCTGGTCAAGGCTGGCGTTGATCTGTCCGATGCATCAATCACGATGATGGTTGCTGCTGGGGTCAAGGAGATCAAGGTTCGTTCGATTCTTACCTGTGACTCCCAGGTCGGTACGTGTGCCATGTGCTACGGCCGCTCGCTAGCCACTGGCAAGATCGTCGACGTCGGCGAGGCCGTTGGTATCGTCGCTGCTCAGTCGATTGGTGAACCTGGTACTCAGCTCACGATGCGTACGTTCCACACGGGTGGCGTTGCTGGTGATGACATCACCTCGGGTCTGCCTCGTGTTCAGGAACTCTTCGAATCGCGTCAGCCTCACGGTAAGGCGCCGATGGCGCGTGCCGCTGGCATCATCGCTATTGAGGACGGCGACCGTTCGCGTCGGATCGTCATCAAGCGCGAAGACGGTGAAGAGGATCTTGAGTACAGCGTGCCGCGTCGGGCCAAGCTCCTTGTCGCTGATGGCGACCGCGTCGCAGTGGGCCAGCAGCTCACTAGCGGTATCCTCGATCCGCAAGATGTCTTGTTGCTTCGTGGTATGCGTGCGGTTCAGCAGTACCTGGTGGATGAGGTCCAGAAGGTCTACTCGACTCAGGGCGCTCCGATCCACGATAAGCACATTGAGATCATCATTCGCCAGATGCTTCGCCGCATCACGGTCATCGAGTCCGGTGCGACTCAGATGTTGCCCGGTGAGTTGGTTGATCGGACGATGTTCGAGTCTGAGAACCGTCGGGTTGTGACTGAAGGCGGGCAGCCTGCTCAGGGACGTCCCGTCCTCATGGGCATCACGAAGGCCTCACTCGCAACAGAGTCGTGGCTCTCGGCAGCCTCCTTCCAGGAGACGACGAAGGTACTTACTGACGCTGCTATCCACGGCAAGTCGGATCACCTCATTGGTCTCAAGGAGAACGTCATCCTCGGTAAGCTCATCCCAGCCGGTACTGGTTTGGATCGATACCGTGAGGTGCGAGTCGAGCCTACGCCTGAGGCGCGTGCTGCGGCTTACACGATCATGGATACTGATGATTACTACTACGATTTCGGTACCCCGACTGGTGCTTCGGTCCCGCTCGACGAAATCGACTATGGCGATCTTCGCTAAGTAGCATTAAATGATGAAAGGGGCGATCCTTCTTGGGTCGCCCCTTTTGTTTATTCGTTTCATCTTTGATTAAGATCAGTTCATTCCAGGGAAGAGAGCGAGATAGCGTCATCAATACCATGACCCCACCGATTCGAGTTCTAGTTGCTCTAGAGCAGCTATTTCTTCGTGATGCCGTGATCCGGCTTGCTGAGGATGAACCAGGGATTGAGATTGTGGGCGACGCTGCAAACTGCAATATCGCATTACAAGTTGCGATTGAGCTAGCTCCAGATGTTGCGCTAGTAGGTGCAAACTCCTGCATGACACCGGAATGTTCTATTTTGCAGCAGTTCCAAGAACAATCCCCGCAGACAAAAGTTGTTATCTTGTCAGGATCGAATGAGCGCGAGCGGATCATGCATCCAATCCGTCAAGGAGCTGCTGGCTATATGGTGACTGACGTTACCGTCGCCTCAGTTTTTGATGCTATTCGGGATGCTGCTTCTGGCGGGCGGCCCCTATCTCCATCAGTGATTCCGCATCTGATGGATGAGCTTCAGCATGGCCGCCGCGTTGATATTGCCGATGTAGCTCCAGCGCCACTTTCTGAAAGCAAAGCACGCATTGCCTCGCTATCGCTGCGCGAACGTGAGGTCATGCGCTTGGTCTGCCGAGGCAAGAGTAATCGGGAGATAGCGCGGATGCTTTCGATCACTGAAGGCACGGTGAAGAATCACGTCCATGGTTCCTTAGCGAAGCTAGAACAGCCGTCCAGGCTTGCTGCAGCTAGCTTTATCGCTAGTGAAGGCGGCATTTAGTCTCTATCTAAAGGTAGAGACACTATGACGCTATCCATATCGAAGATGTGCCCAAGACCTACCCTTATCCGTTAGATTCCACAGCTCCTGCTCATAAATAATGAAATGTAACGGCGAGCAGGAAAGGGAATAGGTATGCGTGAGCTTTGGAAGCGGATCGGATGGCTTGGCCTTTTCAAGTTCGTCGCTGGTGGACTTCTTGGTATTTTGGTCGGACTCGGGCTGTTCACCTTTGTCTACGCAGGTGGACTGAACTACTTCGGGGAAGACCCTAAGACTTGCCAGCAATGCCATGCCATGAACAAGCAGTACAACGCCTGGCAGGCTGGTAGCCATCACAATGTGGCAACGTGCCAGGATTGCCATAACCCGCATGACAATGTCGTGCACTACTTGGCTAGCGAAGCAGACAACGGTTTCTGGCACTCGCTCAAGTTCACCACAGGGAACTATCCCGAAAATATCAAGATTCGTCCGGTCAACCGAAAGATCGTGGAGGCTAACTGCCTGCGCTGTCATGGGTCGGTCGTTGACCACGTCAACACGGTACGTCCGGGTGGCGAAAAGATTTCCTGTCTGCAATGTCACAACGAGGTGGGGCACAAGCGATGACTGAGAAAAAAGATGTCGAGATGACGTCGGTGACTGAGTCTGAAGAGACGGCGGCACCGGCGGCCAAGGTGACGAAGAAGAAGCGTAATTGGTTGAGCTGGGGTCTTGTGACCGCTGGTTTGATCGTTGGCGCTGTTCTTACGGCTGCTATAGCGGCGCTGCTGGTCAGTATCTTTGACCATACGCAGGAGGCTGCAGCTCCGTACCGTCAGATCGTCGAACTCAATGAGCAGAGCTATGACCCTGCCGAGTGGGGCAAGAGCTTCCCGCAGGAGTATGAAGGCTGGAAGAAAACTGCTGAGCAGAAAGACGGCGATCGAGTCCCGTACCATGCTGATGGTGATCCGCGTGAATACACGACACCTAGCAACCTCGTTAAGGATCCACGTCTAGTCACCATGTGGAAGGGCTATGCCTTCTCGGTGGAGTACAACGAGCCGCGTGGCCACGCCTACATGTTGATCGATCAGCAGCAGACCCGTCGTGTGACCCAGTTCAAGCAGCCTGGTACTTGCCTAAACTGCCATGCCTCAACTGTTGAGATCTATGACAAACTCGGCAACGGTGACCGCAACGCTGGATTCGCTGCAATGGGCAAGATCCCGTATACCGAAGTGAGCAAGCTTGCGCAGCATCCAGTGGGATGTATCGACTGTCATGATCCTAAGTCGATGGCGCTGCGGATTACCCGTCCTGCTTTCGTAGAGGGCATCAAGAATTACAAGGCGAGCCAGGGCATCAAGGACTACGACGTCAATAAGCAGGCGACAGTTCAAGAGATGCGTACTTATGTTTGTGCTCAGTGCCATGTTGAATACTTCTTCAAGGGCGAAGATAAGACTCTGACTTTCCCCTGGAATAACGGGCTTACCGTCCAGGATGCGCAAAAGTACTTTGATGACGCCAACTACACAGATTTCACGCATAAACTCACCGGTGCCAAGGTACTTAAAGCTCAGCACCCAGAGTTTGAGACCTATTCTCAAGGCGTCCATGCGCAGTCTGGTGTGACCTGTGCTGATTGTCATATGCCATATAAGCGTGACGGAGCCCAGAAATACACCGATCATCAAATCAAGAGCCCGATGTGGGATGACAAGCAGATCAATGCAACCTGTCTGTCGTGTCACCATCAGACTGAGCAAGAGATGAAGGATCGCGTGGCCAAGATTCAGAATCGCTATGCCGATGCGCGCAATACGTCCTTCAACGCGCTCGACGATCTGATCAAGGATCTGGAGAAGGCGGTTGCTGCCGGTGGCACGCCTGAGGAGACGTTGAATAAGGCTCGTGCCTACCAGCGTCGTGCACAGTACGCCATGGACTACGTGACGTCAGAAAACTCAAAGGGCTTCCATGCTCCGCAATACACAGTAAGCGTGCTCAACCAGGTGACTGATGATGCGCGTAAGGGCCAAATGGTTCTCAAGGGTATTGAGTTCAAGGAAGAGAACCCGCCGAAGTACCCGAACTAGAACTCGGATAACTGCAACTGTGCGTCTGTCTGGATTTGATCCGACAGGCGCACTGCTGCTTATAGTACGTTTGGGCATTTCTGCCCTCAGATGAGAAGGAGTGTGGATGGCTCACAACGACGACCTTGATAGTTATGTCGATATTGAGGAGTTTGACCGTGAAACGGCGGACGCTGAAGTAGACAGTTCCGAAGTTGATATAGACACGGAGGAAAATGCGTCGACTCCTGATGAAGTAGTAGCTGGCAAGGACGCCAAGACGCAGCCATTCTGGAAGACAATTGCGATCTTCTCGCTCATTTTGGCATCTATATCTTCAGGTATCGCGATCTACTTTGCGACGAAACAGCCGGCGACGCCGCAGATGCCCGCCGGGCATGCAACCATGATGGGGCAGGGGTCTTCTCAGCAGAAACCAACAGTAGACCAGCAAGCAGAAAAGAAATACCTAGACATATTGGCGGCAAACCCCAATGATGCGGCTGCGCTGAAGGAACTTGCCAAGGTTTATCTCCTAGGCGGATCTGACGATCAAGCGCTAGAGATTGAGCGTCGCGTACTTGCTTTGGATCCAAACGATACTAATGCGCTGCTGGAATACGGCGTCGCCTATTTCAATAAGGGCGATTACGAAGCTGCCGAAAAGCAGTGGCTACGAGTTGCAGAGCTTGATCCGACAAATGTCGAGTCTCATTACAACTTGGGGTTCTTATACATGACCTTGCCAACTCCTAATCAGGACAAGATGCAAGAGCACTGGAATAAGGTCATTGAGTTGGCTCCAGATTCAGATATGGCCAAGACCGTTTCTGGGCATCTTTCTGGTGGCGCTGTAGCTACTCCGACGGCAAAGAAGAGCTAACCATGGCGACTCCTGAGACGACTGAAACAGACCTCCCTATTACTGAACTATTTGGTGCGGTCTACCGCTTCTTCTACAACAAGACTTTTGGTCTATCCATCATTTTGACGATGGCGGTGCTGACCTTCCTTGGTGTACTTTTCCCGCAGGCTCCGGATACAGCGGTTCAGAGCCCAGAAATGTGGGCTTCATGGCTCGATAGCGTGCGCCCACGCTTCGCTGGTTTTACTAATGTGCTAGCGGCATTGACGATTTTTAGAATGTTCCAATCCTGGCCATTCATGTTGGTCACGGCGTTGTTAGCGTTATCAATTCTGGCCTGCACAGCACATCGTGCACCTAACTTGTGGCGGCAAGCAACTGCTCCGCACATCCACGTGGGGGATAACTTTTTTGCTAAATCCCGCTTCCATGAAGAAGCCCAGCACGAGGGTTCTACCGCCGAGGCTTTTGAAGCAGTATCAACATCGTTGCGTAAGCGTCGCTATCGCATCATTAAAGATGGCGATTCTGGGCGCTTCTATGCCGACAAGAATCGGTGGGCGCCGCTTGGTACAGTCGCGGCTCATATCGCCTTCGACATTATTTTGATCGGTGTATTGGTGAGTTCCTTCTCGGGCTTCCGCGATGAGAACGTCGTCGTTCCAGTGGGCACTGGGGTAGAAGTTGGGCACGATACCGGGCTAGTTGTGACCGCCGATAACTTCATCGACACCTATTACGACGATGGTCGGCCAAAAGACTATGCCAGTGACGTCCACGTCACGAAGAACGGTCAGGAAGTAGGCAGGCAGACGATCCGGGTAAATAGCCCACTGCGGGTTGGCGATGTGACCTTCAACCAGATGACGTTCGGTGTTGCGAGTGAGATTGAGATCCGTGATACCGCAACAGGAACGGTCCTAGATCACCGGGTTATTCCGCTTGATTTCCAGACTCAAGATGGAGTAAATGTTTACGGCACATACAAACTGCCGGAGAAGAACCTTGAGGTATATGTAGTCGGCGTTGCTGCCGGGCAACAAGATTCTCAGATTAAGCCGGGACAAGTGCTCGTCGAGATTTACGAAGACGGTTCGAAGAAGCCTGCAGGAAGTGCGGCACTATCGCCGGCCACTCCGCAGAAGCTGACAGACAAGTACACAGTCAATTTTGCCCGAGAACGGGCTTACACGTCGCTACAGGTAGCGCGCGACCCAGGGCGGATATGGGTTTGGATCGGTTGCGGGTTACTGCTCCTGGGTATGTGCGCCACGATGTTCCTACGGCACCGCCGAATCTGGGGCAAGATCGATCACATTGAGGATTCCACCGTGGTAACGCTGGCCTCTCCCGACCGCGCTGATCGCGCTTTCGAACAGTCTCTCCAGGCCATAGCGAGGGAACTTTCATCGACAACGAAGAAGAATGGATAAGCCATGCTCGACTTTTCTCGCTACTGCCTCACCGCTTCAACGGTTCTCGTTGGGGTAGCCCTAATTCTCTATTTAGTGGCTCTTACTGTGAAAGCACGGCCTGCAAAGAAAGCCGCTGATGCGGCACAAGAAGCTACCGAGGATGTAAAGAATCCGAGGAGTTCACCGCGTGGCATGGGGTGGCTTGCAGACCTTTTGACGATGTTGGCTTTGGGGACGGCAACGATTGGTCTGGTGTGCCGGACTATTGCTGTCGGGCATGCGCCGTTCTCTAATCAGTATGAATACGCGTACTCGTTTGCCTGGGGCATTCTGCTTGTTTTGGTGGCCTTCTTAGTGAAGTTCGGCGAGCGGGTTTTGGCATTGCTGGCGTTGCCGATTGCTTTTGGCATGTTGGCCTACTGCGGATCAATGTC
>CAMQXE010000060.1 GCA_947038745.1 uncultured Propionibacteriaceae bacterium
TAACAGCAGTAAGTACGGCTGACTACAGTGCTGGAAAGTCTGTAGCGCCACGTCCTCTTAATAGCGAAATGAGCCTAGATAAGATTATTGCCACTGGGTTTAATCCTCGCAATCATATGGATTCTCTCAAGGACTATCTTTTTCGGCTCTAGGGGGTGGTTAAAATAGTTTCTGCCTGGAGCCAATAAGTATATGATTCCAGGCAGAAACTATTTAACATTGTTACTTTTCCTCAGTAACACCAGATTGGATCGAGCCAGTGCCAGCGAAATGTGGCTTGATCTTGTTCTCCCAGGTCGACAGCGCTGAGCCGATGGCCATGTGCATGTCGAGGTACTGGTAACCGCCAAGGCGACCACCAAAGACAACACCCTGCTCGCGCTTTGCATCCTCGCGGTACTGCTGCAACTGGTCGCGGTCCTTGGGGGTATTTACCGGGTAGTACGGCTCGTCGGAGCGGCCAGCAAAGCGAGAGTACTCGCGCATGATGACGGTGGCATCATCGGTGTAGTTGCGCTCCGGATGGAAGTGACGGAACTCGATGATGCGGGTGTAATCAACCTCCGCATCGGCGTAGTTCACGACGGAGGTGCCCTGGAAATCCTTGACCGGAACAACTTCGCGCTCAAGATCGATTGTGCGCCAGCCAAGCTCGTTGTAACGGAAATCGAAGTAGCGGTCGAGCGGCCCGGAGTAGACCACAGGAACCTGACCCACGGTCGAGGCCTTAGTGACATCACCGTCGCCAAAGAAATCAGCGTCAAGCTTGATCTCGATATTCGGGTTGTCGATCATGCGCTCGAACCAGGCGGTGTAGCCGTCGGTCGGCAGGCCCTCATGAGTGTCGTTGAAGTAACGGTTGTCATAGTTGTAACGAACTGGCAGGCGGGTAATGATCGACGCCGGGAGATCCTTCGGGTCGGTCTGCCACTGCTTGCCGGTGTAGTTCTTGATGAATGCCTCATACAAGGGGCGACCAATGAGCTGAATGCCCTTGTCATTGAGGTTGGCGGGATCAGTACCGGCTAGCTCGCCGGCCATTTCCTTCACCCAAGCCTGCGCCTGCGCAGGCGACAATGCGGCGTCAAGGAACTGGTTAATGGTGCCGAGGTTAATCGGCATCGGGTAAATCTGGCCCTTGTGGTTTGTGTAGACCTTGTGCACGTAGTTGGTAAATGACGTGAACTGATTGACGTAGTTCCAGACCAACTCATTCGACGTGTGGAACAGGTGCGCACCGAACTTATGGATTTCGATGCCGGTATCGGGATCTGGCTCAGAATAAGCGTTGCCACCGATATGGCCACGACGATCAATGATGGTGACCTTGAGGCCTAGCTCATTGGCTGCTCGCTCGGCGATAGTCAGACCGAAAAGGCCTGCGCCGACGATGACGAGATCGGACATGGACTACTACTCCTCATTGGTGTGGATTACTTCGTCCCCCACTGTATTCGGCTTCTCCTGCCTCGTCATCAGGGCGCGCCCACTGAGGCTGAATGCATTTGCGCGCTAGGCTTCACTTTAAGGTTCTGGGAGAAAGGGCATGTATGACTACTCTGCCGACAGCTATGGTCAGCGATGAGACGTCGTCTAACACCCCATTAGTCTCGATCATCATTCCTATTTATGGTGTCGAAGACTACATTGAGCGGGCAGTCCAGAGCCTCCTTGCGCAGACCTTGACGGATTTTGAGCTGCTCCTGGTTGATGATGGGAGCAAAGATCGCTCTGGCGAAATCTGCGACGAACTTGCCGCTACCGACTCACGGATCACGGTATTTCATAACCCCAACGGTGGTGCTCCCGTTGCGCGTAATTTTGCGATGGACCGGGCCCGCGGCAC
Source organism: uncultured Propionibacteriaceae bacterium (assembly GCA_947038745.1). The sequence goes on from CAMQXE010000060.1 coordinate 1,847, forward strand.
GTACTACTACTTCATGGACGGCGACGACTGGGCCGAACCGACGATGTTGGCAGACATGGTGGAGTTAGCACAGCGCACGCAGGCAGAACTCGTCGTGTGCGGCTTTTACATCGAGCAGTACTACTCCGACACTGAGTTCGTCACGGAGATCAAGAGCCAGCCGTCGGCGGTCTATGAGAAAAAAGAGTTCCGTGAGAATGCTTGGAAACTCTTTGAGAACAACCTGCTCAACACCCCGTGGAACAAGCTCTTCTTACGCTCCTTCATTGAAGAGCATGGGTTGCGCTACCCAGATCACTTCTGGGACGACACGCCCTTCTCGCTATCGGTGGTGCGTCGAGTGAATAAGGTCGCAGTTTCTAGCACTCCTTACTACCACTTCCTGCGTAAGCGCTCGGAGTCATTGACAAGTAAGTACCGTCCCACGGCCTACGAGATGAATGAGCAGCAGCAGACGCAGATGATCGAGGTATACCGCGAATGGGGCCTTCTCGATGATCCGACGAATGCCTCCTTCTTGGCACGTCGCTACATTGATCGGTTCTTCGTCTCCTTGGAGAACGTCATAAGCTCGGAAAATACTGCAACCAGGTCCGAGAAAATTGCCACTATCAACGATATGTTGCACAACCCCCGGCTCCGTGCGGCGCTCCCCATTGCGAAGTATCCGTCACCGCACATGCGCGTCATGCTAGCGCCGCTACGAGCAGCGTCAGCCTCAGCGGTCTATGCCATGATGACAAGTGTCGCTGCGATCAAACGCCGCAATGTGCGGGTATTCGGGTGGCTCAAGGCCCACCGATGAGTAGCACCACGCCGGAGATCACTTTCGTGATGCCGGCTTATAACGCTGCTGCGACGATAGCTAGATCTGTTGCCAGCGTTCAGGGCCAGACCGTGCCACAGTGGCGGCTCATCATCATTGATGATGCCTCCACGGATACGACGGCGAGTATTGCAGCGCAATTAGCTGATGCTGATCCTCGGATTACGGTGCTATGTCAGCCGCGAAATATGGGTGCAGGTGAGGCGCGAAATCGAGGTATTGAGGCAGTAGCTACGCCGTATCTGGCTTTCGTTGATAGCGACGACACGATTGAATCTGATCTTATTGAACGAGTCCAGAGCGCACTGAATCAGACGCCAGTCGACGTCGTAGTTTTTGGTCTGACCGAAGAGTTCATCGGTGCCGGTTCTGCTATCGCCGGTGGGCGCACGCTGATTCCGGCAGCGGGCCTACAGCGCACTGCTGACGAGCTGCATCTGGCTGTCCTCGATCTTGAAGAGCAGACTCTATTCGGTTACCAATGGAACCGGGTTTATCGCACCGCATTACTGAACGAACATCGGATTCGCTTCGAAACAGCAGTGATCTATGAGGACTACTTCTTTAACCTTGCAGTAGCTGAACACGCGACATCGCAGTGCTGTCTTGACGTCGCGCTGTATCACTACATTAAGGGTCAAGCGACGTCGATCACCGGCAATAAATACCTACCTGACTACTGGGAACTATCCCAACGACGTAGCGCCACCATGGTAGAAGCGCAGCGCCGGTGGGGGCTGCTCAATGACTCAGTGCGGGCCCGGCTGGGCGTGCTCTACTTGCGTTATCTACTCTCAGCGCTGAGCCGTAACGCTGCGCCAGCAGCAGGACTAGACCGTGCAGCCCAGCGAGCCTGGCTCGCTGACATCGCGAATACCCCGCTCTTTGCTGAGCTCGTACCAGCCGCAGCTCCCCGTTCGGCCCCCTTGCGGCTATTCCAGCGACTCGTGCAGCGCTCGCGGTGGGGCAGCGCGGTTGCCTTGGCTTCCGGCACCAGCAGGCTTCGTACCGGTGCCCGTCCGGTGTATGAGCGCCTGACCAGATTAGAACGTCGCACTGAAGCAGACCCGGCTCCACAGGCTCCGCTATCAAGTGCGCCTGCGCGACGCGTCCTGGTCTACGGCATGACCCACAATCCCGGTGGTATTGAGTCCTACCTGATGAACCGTTTTCGGGTTCTTAACCATGACGAACTGACCTTTGATTTCATCTGTGACTGGCCCACAATGGCTTACCAAGAAGAAGTAGAACAGGCTGGTGCCCACGTTCATTTCATTCCTGCCAAAGGGGCGCACCCGCTCGGCCATCTACATGGCTGGTGGCGAGTGCTACGTGCCCATCGGGAGTATCACACGGTGTATTTCAACGCACTCGATGCGGGGGTCGCAGTTTCAGCGCTTATTCCTAAACTGTTACGGCGCAAGATCGTGATACATAGCCACAATTCTTCGACAGATCGTGGCAAGTTCCATCGACGCTTCCAGCCATTGCTAGATCGAGTAACCGATGATCGCTACGCCTGCGCTAGTGCGGCTGCGGAGTATTTATTCGGGGCTAACCAGAACGTTGCAATTGTGCAAAATGCTGTCGATCTGCGGTGCTACCGCCATAACCCGGAACGCCGGGCGCAGCTACGGACAGAACTGGGCCTTAGCGACCAGCTAGTTATCGTGTGTGTTGGCCGGTTTACCGCGCAGAAGAACTCATTGCGGATTCCGGCACTGCTACGTGCGGTTACTGATGAAAACCCGCAGGCCACGTTGCTGTGGGTAGGGCAAGGTGAGTTAGAGGGAGAAGCTCGTGAGCAGATCGAATCATTAGGGCTGAGCGGGCATACCCGTTTCCTTGGTATTCGTGATGATGTTGCCGACCTCATGCAAGCCGCTGATGTTTTCCTCTTGCCATCACGCTTTGAGGGGCTGGCGCTGGTGCTCGTTGAGGCACAAGCTGCAGGGTTGCCATGCGTGGTATCGACGTCGGTAGCTCCTGAGTCATCTGTTGGCGGTATAACTTTTATTGATCTTGCTGAGCCGGATTCCGTGTGGGCTCATGCGATATTGGAAGCAGCAAAGCAGCCGCGTAACGACTATCACGACGTCTTGGCGCAACGCGGTTTTGACGTTCATCGCCCAGATACGGCTACGCAACAGTTATTAGAGTCACTGGCCGGGAGGGCCCGATGAAATACATTCTGTCGGAACGGGTGCCAGGCGAGGATCGGACAGCCTGGTCCAAGGCGCGTATAGATGCAGAGACTATTGCACAGCGTGCCGGATTCTCTTCGATCATCGTAGAAGGGGTTAGCGGGCGTAGCGAGGCTAGTGTGCTCAGCAAAATCCTTGGACATGTTGAGATGGGTAAGCGTTGGCGGGCTGCTTTTGCCCAAGTTCCCGACGGCGCAACCGTGCTGTTGCAGCTACCTTTAGTCAATAATGCGGCGGCGCTTCCACAACTTATTCGCCGTGCTTGTGCCCGAAAAATAGAAGTCGTCGGCCTTATCCACGATGTAGAAGCATTGCGAATGATTAAAGACTCCAGCGTCGCTCCGGTAACCCGGCTTCGAATGCGGGTGGAAGAGCTCGGAGCATTGAAAGCCTGCTCACGACTCATCGTGCATAACTCCCAGATGGGCCACGTGTTAGCTGAACAAGGCATAGAAACTCCTCAGACGATTCTGGGGATCTTTGATTACCTTCTCGACGAACGCCCAGACGGCCAGACCTGGGCACAAGCCAATGTCACTGACGACTCCACCTCACTGGTTTTTGCCGGCAACCTCAGCCCAGAAAAGTCAGGTTTCCTCTACGATCCTCCTACTGGTGTAGAGCTGGAACTCTATGGCGGACGCTATGAGAACAGTGCTAGCCCGCAGGTGCATTACCACGGGAGTTTTCCGGCAGAGATACTGCATGAACATCTTGTTGGCGGTTGGGGTTTGGTCTGGGACGGCCCTAATTCCTTAACTTGTGAAGGGCCGTACGGCGCGTATTTGCGCTATAACAACCCACACAAACTCTCGCTATTCCTGGCGGCTGGTTTCCCCGTCGTGGTTTGGGACGAGATGGCTCTAGCGCCATTAGTTATTGAGCATGGGTTGGGCTTAACGGTAGCTTCGCTCGCAGACGTTCCAGCCGCAGTCGCGGTGTTGAGCCAAGACCAATACCAGCAGTTCATGACCAATGTCGCTGCCTTTGGTCAGCATCTACGTCGTGGTGAGTTTCTTCGCGCCGCTCTTGATGGGCATACCCTGGTTCCGGTGAGGTAGCCGATGCTGCTGTGGCTGCTGGGCGCGATATTTCTGATTGGCGCAATTGTTAGCTATCGCTTCGGCGAACGTAATATCGTCGCGCCGGTGGTGCTGTTCTTGGGAACTTGGACTGCGTGCCTTGGCCTTGCCGCCTATAACCAGCACTTGTGGGGATTTCAGGTTCTTCCTGAGACGTTCTTCGTCATCCTTATTGGCGGGGTGGAGTTCGTCGCGGTGTCATATCTGGTGCGCAACTGGTTTCGTCGTCGCTATGGGGCGGTGCCGGTAGCTAAGCCGCAACATCACGATATTGGCTTGGGTTGGCTACTGGGTATAGATGCCATTATTGGAGTGACATTTGCCGCCTACTTCGCTCGGGTGCTGGCTATTATTCCCGAGGCTCCTTCGCTTGGGGAACGGCTGCGGCTGTTCAAGGAACAGACGTCTATCTCACATACGGCAGTGCTGCCGAGCTATGTAGGGCAGTTATTCAGGCTGTCGCAGATTTTGGCTTTTGTATTGGCATATCTCCTAGCAACGTATCTTGCCTCTGGCAAGATCCATAGCCGACGTGATCGGGTAGCTGTCGCACTACAGCTGGCCGGGTTGGGCACTTTTTGTATCACCCTCTTTTTGTCTTCTGACCGGCTAGCGATTGTTGCCTTATTGCTAGGGTTCGTCGCCTGTTGGGCGCTGCTCTGGCAGCACCGTCGCGGCAGAGAAGGACTGACTCGCCGGTTTGCGATATTGGCCGGGGCCGGTGCATTAGGGCTGCTACTGGCGTTCTACTTAGTAGCACCATTGATTGGCCGGAACCGTTCTGAGGGCTTGCTGGCCTACATTGCGCTCTACGGCGGTGGGTCGATTGCGTTGCTGAACGACTTTCTGCAGAACCGTCCTCCTTCGGTTTCTGTGCCGGGCCTAGAAAGTTTCTACACCCTCAATTTGAAGCTACATCACCTTGGGCTTACCCCGCCGTTAGACCCATACCCACCAATCCATCTGGAAAACCGCTACCGAAATAACATGCAGATGGGCAACGTCTATACGGCCTATCGACGTTGGATTTACGACTTTGGTTATCTGGGAGCAGCAGTACTCCAAGGGCTGATGGCATTCGTTCTTAATGTGGTTTTCTGCATCAACCGGCATCTAAAGGGCAAAGATCGCCCATTCTGGATGGTGCTCTACGCTTTCACGCTCTATTCGGTCATCTTTCACCCAGTAGATTCCTACTTCACGATGCAATTTGTCAGCCAGACGTTCTGTATCTCGCTGGTCTTGATGAAGCTCATCAGCGTTCTAGCCTTGCGCCGTCCTAATAGCGGAGATAGAGGGAAAGAGAAGAAGAAAGATAGCGTAAAAACGCCCAAAAACCGTGCTAGCTCACTGGTCATGTCTACGCAGGCAACGAGTTCGCTCAAGCTCAACGCCGGGATGAATATGTTGCTGCAGTTCAGCATCATCTTTAT
>CAMQXE010000061.1 GCA_947038745.1 uncultured Propionibacteriaceae bacterium
GGGAGGAGTTGATAGGTGGTATGGACATCTCCTGTCTTGGGGAGACAGGAGATATACACATAGAAGGTCAGCTTTCCTCGCAGCTGTCCAGCATCTCCTCAACAGTCTGACGGGTGTCGTCGTCCAGCTCTTCGAGCAATCGCTCCTTCACTGCATCGCTCATTCGCATGTTACCGCCATATCGCAGGGAACCCAGAATAGCCAGCTTGACGCCCGGGTCGGGATCGCTGGCCAAGGTCAACTGCACATCCTCGCCGCTGGGTATAGCTAGGAAGCCAAACAGTTTGCACGCCAGTTCCTGGCGAACTTTGCTGTCAGGGTCCTTGCTCAGGATCCGTTGGGTCTCAGGTGTGAGTTGACGTAGGTAGCTGGATGCTTCTACAAGCTTCAGTCTCACGCTCGCCAAAGCGTCCTGGGCTAGCATCTCTTGGGCGGAGGGAGAAATACTGTGGTTTTCGGCCAAGGCCAAACGCACGCTGCTTTCCTGGTCTAGGGACAGACGTAATTGTGCTTCCTCACACAGGTTCCCTCCGAACCACTCCTCGTGCCCCTTGGCCAGCGCTTTTCGAACGCCAATCTTATCGTCCTTGGCTAGCACCAGTTGCACCGACGCTTTCAACTTGGGGTACGCAGCCAGCAATTCACGGATGAACGGGTCACTGTCCCGTGCAAGCGTCTCCTGGGCCTGACTATGCAGAGTGAACACGAAATGGTTATCACGTTTTAACAGACAGGTGCGTACGCTTTTGTCTGAGTCGCTGGCAAGCAGCAGTTGTACAGTTTTGCTAGGACGATCCTTGGCAGCAACGGCACAGCGCACTCTGACATCCTTGTCCCGGGCCAGCTCCAGCTCCATCGCGTTATCCATCCACCAATCGCGCACCAGCGCAGCGCGAACTTCGGCCACAGGGTCGGAGAGCAGTTGGTGCAGAATGTCTGCATCAACGTCCTCGTTGGCGGCTAGCTTAGCTCTGACCTTGGCACTTTTTTTCCCCGCCAAAGCCTGTTGCACAGGCTTGATCAACGTTGAGTTACCGGCCAGTGCCTCCAGCAGGGCTTCCTCCTGCTCTCCTTCGGTCAACAGTGCGGACTGCAAGTGACCAGGCAGATTGCCTCGTGCGGCCAGCACCAGTTTTTCCTTACACAGACTCTGCCCCTGCTTGCCCATGGCTTGGTTTTGCGCGCCCATGTATCCCGAGTGGATAGAGTTGGCCCCCCTCCTCGTTGGACTGTCAGACCTTTCTGAAACCCCATCTTGGCAAATCAGGGTCATCAAGTCTTCACCAATTCGAGAGTTTTCTGCCAGCGTTTCGCGGACTTCCGTGTTACCGCCCTTGTACAGGTGCAGGTACTGCGCCTCGCTCAGGTGGCGATTGCCGGCCAAGGCTTTTTGTACCGCTTCCACGTCACCGATCAGTTTGTCGGCAACCGGCCCGGCCAGAGCCGGGTTGTGTGCCAGGCGGGTGCGCACCTCGACATGGCGGTCATCAGCAAGCCGGGCTTGCAACTGTGCCGTTACACCCTGATTGCGAGCCAGCGCGGAAAGGACTTGTATGTCGCCTCTTTCCAGAAGGCGCTGCTGAATTTCAGCGCTGAGGGCGGCGTTACTCGCCAGTTCCTGCTGGACCTCGGGCAGGTCGCTTGCCAGTTGTTGCTGCACGTCGTCCAGCAGGTCAGCTGCACGTGCCAAGTATTTGCGGATTTCGATATTCGGGTCTGTTGCCAAGTGCCGCTGTACGCTCGGCAAGACCGAGTCGCGCCATCGCACTAGGCATTCGCGGACATCGTCGTTCTCATCACGCATCAGCACCTCGAGGATGCTTTCGGCAAGGTTACTGTTGCCAGACAACGCCTTGCGTACCTTGGGATTCGCATCTTTTAGCAGCCGCGCTTGTACATCGATGTTGAGCGCGCGGTTGCCCGCCAAAGCGCTACGGACAGACTCCGACTCATGCTGGCTCAGACTCATTTGTAGCAAAGCTGAATCCAGATGGTGGTTGCCGGCCAAACTGGCCTGCACTTCTTCGACGTCCATGGTCAGGTATTGCAGAGCGGCGCTGGTGAGGTTTGGATGTTCGGCAAGGATGCGCCGTACCTCCGTGTTTAGATCCTGGGCGAGCAGAAACTGGGCGGGGGCCCCCAGGTTTTCATTTTGTGCCAAGGCCTCGCGCACGTCGGGATCGCACTTCACCAATTCCAGTTGCACCGAGTCGGGGAGGGTGGCCGCTCCTGCCCGGCGGGCCAGCGCGTCGAGCACGTCCTGGTCTTCATCACAAGTCAGCAGCAGTTGTGCTGTTTCGCTTAGTTCGTCGCGCCAGGCGAGGCGTTCGCGTACCTCGTAGGAAGGGTCTCTGGCCAGTTGTTCTTGTACCTCGAGATGCAGGTTGTCGTTGCCGATAAGACAACTTCGAACGGACTCTTCGGGGTCCCTTGCGAGTTGTTGTTGCACGGCCTTTCCCACAGCCTTGTTGGCCGCCAGTGCACTGCGCACCAGAGGCTCCTGGTCAGCGAGCAAGCGCTGTTGCAACGACTCGTCGTCGCTTCTTTTCGCCAATTGGTGGCGTTGTTCTGTGTTCAGTTTGAGTCGTTCGAACTGAGCTGCTATCAGATCATGGGGGGCGTTGGCGTGAAGACAGGCAAGATGTAGCAACGCGAGATCAAAGTCGGGCTGGCCTTCTTCGATATTGATCCGCAGCGTCAACAACTTCTCTGGGCAGTTGGGGTTGCCGTATGCAGCGGTTCGAACCTTGGAATCTGTGTCGTCGACCAGTTTCTCCAGCAGATCGTCCGGGCAGTCTTCATGCCGAGCAACTTCCTTACGGCGCAGCGCGTTGTGGCTTTCAGCCATCTGGATCATCTGCGCCACGTTCAGGCCGTCGCAGGCCGAAGCTGGCTTGAGCTTTAGCTTCTCGAACAACTCTTCATATTTGGCCACCTGCTCACGCAAAGTTTCCCGTAGCGGCACAGTCAGTTTGATAGCAACTTCGAGATCTTCGAGTTCCAGTGGGCGCCCGTCCAGAAAGGCGGTTTCTCGCGCTTCGTTGATTGCATTCTGAATATCCGCCCCGGCGTAGTCGCGGCACTGGGTGACTAGTTTGCGGCGCTGCCTGGGTTCGAGCTCCAGAGTCTCGCCTTTTAGGTGGATATCGAGAATCGCCCCGCGCTCAGCGGCATTGGGAAAGCCGACATAAAACACTTCGTCGAAGCGTCCCTTGCGCAACAATTCCGGTGGTAGGGCAGTAATGTTGTTGGCGGTGGCTATGACAAAGACGGCGCCTGTCTTCTCCTGCATCCAGGTCAAGAAATAGCCAAAAAGCCGCGACGAAACCTCCGAGCCGCTACCGCTGTTCATACCGACGAAGGCTTTTTCCAGCTCGTCGATCCACAGTATGCACGGGCTGACCGACTCGGCCATATTCAGGGCGCGGCGCATGTTGTGTTCACTTTCACCTACGTATTTTCCCAGCAGCGAGCCGATGTCCAAGCGTAGTAGCGGCAACTGGAACAGGCTGGCGGCAGCCTTGGCGGTGAGCGACTTGCCGCAACCCGGCATACCGGCGATTAGTACACCTTTGGGTGCCAGCACCCTGGCTGCACGGGCTTCACTAAGGCGCCGGAAGATTTGCGCACGACGGCTCAGCCAAGTTTTGAGATTTTCTAGGCCACCGATATCGGTAGCGTTTTCGCTAACCCTGAGCATTTCCAGCACGCCGCTCTTGGAAATGATCTGTTCCTTCTCATGCTGGATCAGTTGCAGAGCTACATCACTAATCTGCTCGTGGTGCTGCCGAACCATCGCCAGCGCCGATCGGATTTCTTCCTGATTCAGCCCGCTGCACGCGGCGTGCAGACGATGTCGAAATCCATCTGGTACCAGTAAGTCCAACTGCAGGCAAACAGCATCAAGCTGGATACTGATTTCCTCGCCCCGGGGCAGTGGCAGGGGGAGCAGGGTCATCTGCGCTTCTATCTGCGACGGAATGTGCAAAGTCTCCGAGACCAACACCACCGCCGCCTTACCGAGATGATGGCGCTGGATACGGTTGAGCAACTGCTTCAGCCGTGCCACCGCCTGCGGCTGGTTTTCCAAAGCACTGCGAGCATCCTTGATAATGAACAGTTTGTGGTCCAGATCTTCATCTAGCAGCGACGGCAAGCTTTCGGCCAGATCGATTCTCGGTCCCTGGCTGCCCAGTGGTTGCTTGTTGACGAAGTCCACCCAGCCATAACCCAGGTTCCATTCCTTGGGATGCAGGTGCAACTGACTCGCGATATCCTGAAGCATGGCATCGACTCGGGCATCTTCGCCGGAGTGGATATACAGCCCGGGGTAGCCGGCGACCAGATGGGATTTGATCTTGTCCTTGAGTTCGAGCAAGTTCATGGCGTCACCACAGAGAGAAGAGGCTGGAGGCTAGGTTGCGCAGACCGCTGCCCACCGATTCTATTGCCCGACCTGCCCCCTCGAGCACCACTGCGGCCACCTTGGTGGCAGTTCTGGCAATCGACTTGCCGGCTTCGTACACTAGTTCGCCGATCTGTCCGCCGGCGATCCCGCCGGCCACGCCACCGACAAAGCCCCCAATGGCCGTGCCCACCGGGCCGAACACCGTACCGAGCGTCGCACCCAGCGCAGCCCCCTTGGTTGCCCCCGCGATGGCCATGGTGGTGGTAACCGTGGTGTTGCCAATGGCGTCGACGGCTTCTTCACCAGTCAGTTCGCCCTTGCCAAACTTGTAGAGGACCTTGGCATTCTGTAGGCCGACGCAGGCAATATTGGTGATCAGACCCGCTGGCGTATTACGCAGCGCAGCACCGAGCCAGCCGTTTTTCACCGCCACCACCACAGCTCCGGAAACCGCGACTTGCGCGGCAGTGTTGGCACCAGTGCGCAGCGAACTTTCGAAAAACTCTTTGAGATCGTCGTTGGCACTAGGATTTTCCCGACCATTCAAGCGGTTCCAGAAGCGCCGGGCAAGAATCCGCGTGCCCTGCATGCCTACCGAGATGCACGCACCAACTACGGCCTGCTTGCCGATCTGGCGGGCGATGGTGGCACGGTTGGTGTCGTTCCAGTCGTATTGGCGCGACTCTGCTTCCTGTTGGGCTTTCTCCTGCAGTTTCCTTGCTTCGTCCTTGGACAGCGGGCGGGATTTCACGCCATCGGCTTCGATCACCTCCGTGCTATCGGGCACGTCCGCGCTTTGGCCTTCGGGTACCAGCGGTTTCTGCCCTTCGTAATCGCCACGATTGAGCAGCTCGTTAGTGGCATTTGCATCCGCACCGTACTTGGACTGGTACTTGCCGACCACGTTGCCGTTGCCGTCGATGATCTCGATGTCTACCGAGTTCGCTTCTTGGGAGCCCACGACCCGCGCACGATAAGGGCTTCCCTTGCTCACTGCGTCGATGTTAAAGGTATCGACGTGGTGCTGCTCGGCGATCAGGCCGTCGAGGTAAGGGCTGCGACTGATATCCCCTTTGAGTGTGGTTACCATGTCCCGTGCGTTCATCGTGGCATCGGCCAAGGCTTTGTCAATGCATCCGGCATACTGGCCAACATGCACCGAGCCGGAGAGGGCTGCGTTCTTCTCGATTTCGCCGGCCAGCCACGAGGCTTTGCTACGCCCTTTGTCCATATGCGCTTGCAACGACTCGCGGGACTGGTTGAAGGCTACGGTGGAGGCGATTACCTGCTGGCTGGTCTTTAGCAGTTCCGTTTCGCTGTTCCACAAGTCCGGGTATTTACGGAATTCATCGTTCAGCCACTGGTCCAGCGGCTTGTCACCGCGCTGGTTGCAAGAATCGACGAAGGAGGCGACCACCGCAGTGGTCTTTTCGGCGTTGCTGCCGTCGCCGTCGAGCAGCTTGGCTTCGAGGTACTCCACCTGCTCCTGATTGGTTTGCGCAAAATCGATGCTGTTATCTTTTTCGTAGTCGTCGCCCAGAGGCTTTTCCATTTCAGTCATGGCAATCGTCCTGATCTTCAGTGCAAATAGTAGGTGAGCTCATCGTGCAGCCTCTGCTGCAACCAAACGGGATCGAGAATGTGTACATGAGTAATCCAGTAGCGGGTGATCAGCAGCGGGTTAAGGTGATTGACCTAGTAGCTCAGCAGCAAGCATCGTCGATATTTTGATGGCTTAATCAATCATGAATGCAGTCTGAGTTTGGCATGTGTGTAAGGGGGCACTTACAAGCTAAGTGGTTCCACCTATTGCAACAAATTAAAGTATACTGATGAGGCTATCATTCCAAGATCGATAATACTTGATCGAATCTCACATATTAAGAGAAGCTTTTGCTGCACATTAGCTGGAGCTGGGGAACTGAGTTCAAACCGCCGATTTAGAGCCGCTAACGATTCAGTCAGTATGGCCAGACAAACCTAAAGGCCGGCAAGCGCGTTTCACGCTGGCGGGTGAGATCCCGAAGTGTTCAGCCGTCAACTTGATGCTTGCTGAATTCTCTTTGCGCCAAATGGCAACGGCAGCATCGTCAATTGTCTTCTCCCGCCCCAGCGCCTTACCTTCTGCTTTCGCCTTGGCAATCCCTGCCATCTGTCGGAGCTTGATGTTTGAACGTTCCAATTCTGCAACAGCGGCCAACATCGTCAGCATGGCCTTGCCAATCGGCGTTGACAGATCAAACCCTTCCCGCAAACTGATGATTGAAACGCCCTTGCCTTGAAGTGCCTCAACCGTATTTAACACGTCGATGGTATTGCGCCCAAGACGGTCTACCGCAGGAACGATCAGCGTGTCTCCCTTGCGTATGAACTTGAACAACTCGGCAAAGCCAGGGCGCTGTAGTGCCTTCACTCCTCCCGATACCCCCTCGTCCGTAAGCCAGGTTTCGACATTGTGCGTTTGTTCAATACTGTGCCGTTGAGCACCAACGCTCTGTTCGCCCGTGCTAACCCTGAGATACCCGATGACTGCCACGATATACCCCTATGCCTGGCTCATTATCTATGGCTCTAAATGTAGGTGTGGCTCATAATAAAAACAACAGCTTTGAGCTATATTTTTGAAGGGCTGATTATATGGTTCAAAAGGTGCACGTTTTGAACCATATGAATGAGCAGGTAGCAAAAAGGGGCGCCGGTTTATAGTGGTGC
>CAMQXE010000062.1 GCA_947038745.1 uncultured Propionibacteriaceae bacterium
ATCGATATTCGCATTACCCATGACCACACCGATATCGAACCGTGCTGAACCGTTCCCTAGCACCATTTCATCCATGTGCGATTGCCCAACCCAATGGATCCGTCCAAGCTGCGATTCTGCTCGAACCGTGACGTTGCTCTGATCGTCAAGGGTGATATTGGCATTGCCTGATTCCACCCGTAGCCGGCTACGTCCAGTCCGGATAGAGCCAGAGATTGAGGCTTGTCCAGCTTGGATTAACGCATCATTGATCTCGGCAACTCCAGTAATTTTGGTTGCTCCAGCGGTGACTCGGATCTTTCCTAGATAGGCAACCTTGTCACACGTCAAGCTGCCTGCTGTGACTTCGGCATCGACGATGACTCCCGGATTGACCCGTAAGAACAGTTCTTTACCCAAACTCATTGAGCGCAGATCGTCCAAGGAACGAGGCGGGCGCAGCATAGAAAAGCCCTCTAGCGACGGCCCGATTTCACCATCGGAGCTGATCTCAAGAATCGAACCATTGCGTCGCAACACATGCGGCCCTTCGGCAACAACAGTCGCTACTGAGTAGTCACCGACGATGCGCACACGACGACCAACTGCATGCACGCTGATCCGATCAATACCTTTGGCTTCGCGCGGCACGCGGCGCTGCGACGGCGGCACCTCATCGAGCAGCTCTACGTTCTCGGTAAACGGTGGCACCTGCCAGATTGGCGCATCCTGCGAGTTATCTGACTGGTGTAGCGGTTTCTCGTCAGGTTGTTCTACAGGCTGGGGTTTAGCAGATTCAGACGATACGACCTCAGCATCGACGATAGTCTCGGCAACTTCATGGGGAGCTACAGTTTCGTCGCTTGCGGCGCTCTTGGCAGCTTCAATCCGTCGAGCAGCTTCGACAGCATCAATCCGACCGGCGGCAAGTGCATCGAGGATAGGTTTGAGATCAGGAGTACTCATAACTCAAGGGTAAGCCCGACTTGTCATTATCTAAAGCGATATTTACCTATCTGTAAATAAATCAGGGAGTTCCCTGATTAGACCGCCGCCGCAATGTTCTCTGCAAGACGTCGAGCTGCTGCCAGATTCTGCTCCACCAACAAGCCGATCGGAGCAAGTAGATACTGTGCATCAACCATGATTCGTGGAGTACGTGGCAGCATCCGTCCAGGCGCGCTAGCTGATTGCAGCGCTTCTGCCAGTAGCTCGCCACCATGCCCAGGATTGGCTCGTAGAATGCCACCAGAGCCGATCACCAATGACGCCTCCCGGATATCCGTACCGGTTTGGATCACCACACGTTTTCCACCAAGGAACGCGATCTCAGAGAAACCAGCATGTCGCTGGAGCGCTACCGCGAGCGCGGTAGTGGCAATATGATCGTCAAGATCGGCAGTTTCTGCACCAGCTAGCACCTCTGCGGTCAAGCTAGCGACCCAGGCATCTAAGCGCTTACCCTCATCTGTTTGCGAGTCCGGCAAGACCCCCGCTTCTCGGCCAGCAGCAACAGTGGTGAGGGCAGACCAGCGCATCCCTAAATCGCCCTCCACCGTGCGAGTAGCCGGCGAGACACCGACCACATCATCTGCGCCTTCTGGAACCTCCGCCACCACAACCGAGTGGACGTCTGTGGTCGCGCCGCCAACATCTACAACCACCACATCACCAATGAGGTCAGCAACCACCTCAACTCCACGCAACACGATATCTGGGGTTGCGCCACGCACCATCTGTGCAAAATCGGGCGAAGCTGAAAGCCCTTTACCGCCGATGACATGGCGCAAGAACATATCTCGTACTTGATTGCGGGCTGGCACAGGATTGAAGGTGCCAATAGCAGGAACCACGTTGTCAGCAACTGCGCAAGGAGTAGCACCCAGACGTGTTGCTGCGCTCCCCGATGCCTGGCAGTCCCCTGCAACGATGACGGGGATACCCAAGTCAGCCTTGCCCAGCACAGTTGCCGAAGCTAATAGAGTTGCTGGATTTCCACCATCAGTTCCGCCCACTAACAAGATCAAGTCTGGGCGCGCCTGCTGCAACGTCGCGAGTTGATCAGGCTGCAAGCCGCCAGAAAAAACCGCAACAACATGTCCGCCAGAACTCAGCGACACCCGCCGTCCAGCTTCAGATGTGACGAGTTCTTCGTTGCCGATTACTGCGATTCGTAGGCCACCACCAGCAGATGAACATGCCAAAGGCATCAGTGCATCTACCGCTATGCCCTGATCCCGCAATGTCTGACGGCAAAAGTTCCAACCATCGAGCACGTCGGTAGCTAAGGTCGTTGGATGGCTAGCAATTCCAAGTAATTGCCCATCACCATCAATGGCAGCGACCTTAGTCCAAGTCGAGCCGAAGTCAGCAGTCAAATAACCCACGCCACTACGGTACCGTTTAGACAGTGACGAAGATGACCAGGCAGTGGCAGAAGTGGCGCACTATGCCGCGGGCAGTCTGGGTGCTCACCCTCAATAACTTCTTCGTCGCGGTGGGTTTTGGCGTCATGATGCCGGTGTTGCCAGTTTTCGCTCGAAGTTTCCACGTCTCTACCTTCATGGTCAGTTGGATCATTTCAGGGTTTGCGCTCATGCGGATTCTCACCAGCCCGTGGTGCGGTCGCCTGATTACTCAAATCGGAGAAAAGGCCTGTCTGGGCATTGGAATCTTTGCTGTCGCAGCCAGCTCAGCAGCCGCAGGGCTTGCTACTTCGTTTTGGCAGTTACTGCTTTATCGCGGAATTGGTGGCATTGGTTCAGCAATCTTTGCCGTGGCAGCGATGACGATGCTCTTGCGCGTTTCCCCTCCCGACGCGCGCGGCTCAGCAACTGGCCTCTATCAATCTGGGTTCGTCATTGGCGGAATGGCCGGACCTGCGCTAGGCGGTCTTGTAGCGACGATCTCAATGACAGCCCCCTTCTTCTTTTACTCCTGCACGCTAATCATCGGTGGCGTTTTGGTCTTACTGCTTATCCCCAGCGATAACGTCACTAACCCAGCTACTGCAGGTAAAAACGGCAGTATGCCATTGCGCGAAGCCTGGGCTGATTCCCGTTACCGCGCCGCCTGCGTCGCTGCTTTTGCCCAAGGTTGGCAATCCATGGGAGCTAGAAGCGTGCTCTTAGCACTCATGGTTACCGAAGTACTCAATCGCTCTGCCGCTTGGACCGGATATGTGTCTGCCGCAGCAGCCGTAGCGCAGGCATTGTCATTGACTTATATCGGCCACCTCGTCGATGTTCGCGGACGCAAAATTATGCTGGTTTCAGGGCTAATCATTACCTGCATCATGAACTTCTTTACCCCACTGGCTAGCTCGATCTGGTTGCTTATGGCGCTGGCAGCGTTATACGCCTTGGGAGCTAGCACTATTGGTACTTCGTCGATGGCCATGGTTGGTGATGTCGCCGGAAAACGTGGTGGCACTCCGGTTGCTGTCTTTAGCATGACCCAAGATATTGGAGTCGTCATTGGCCCACTCATCGCTGGCTTCATCGCCGATCACGCCGGTATGTCATGGGCTTTCTGGGCCGGTTCACTACTGTTCGCAGCGGCCTTGCTCTATACCCTCATGGCGATGCCCGATCATGGCTCAGACGTCATCAATACAGCCGCACCTCTTGTCAAGGAGAACATATGACCTCCCGCCCGCTCGCTGAGTTAATTGCTCCTGATTGGGCAGCCGCACTTAGCCCTGTTGAGGAGCAGATCCATGAGTGCGGTGACTTTCTCCGTAGCGAAATTGAGGCCGGACGCCGTTATCTTCCAGCAGGACCACAGATTCTGCGAGCTTTTACTCGCCCATTAGCTGACGTCCGTGTGCTGGTCGTGGGGCAAGACCCTTACCCGACCCCAGGGCATCCAGTCGGTTTATCTTTCTCCGTTGCCCCTGACGTCCGACCCATACCTCGCTCACTGACTAACATTTATAAAGAACTCGACTTTGATCTTGGCATTAAACCAGCTAGCCACGGCGACTTAAGTGCCTGGTTTGATCAAGGCGTACTGTTACTTAACCGGGTCTTGACTGTACGCCCAGGGGCTCCAGGTTCGCATCGTGGCAAAGGCTGGGAACACGTCACCGACTGCGCAATTGCTGCACTTGTTGCCCGCGGTGGGCCTCTTGTTGCCGTCTTATGGGGCCGTGACGCACAGCAGCTTATCCCAGCACTTGGAAACATCCCGATTATTGCCTCACCGCATCCATCACCGATGAGCGCTACTTCAGGATTTTTTGGGTCAAGGCCTTTTTCTCGAGTGAATGCCGCTTTGGCCGAGCAGGGCGCTACAGGAATCCAGTGGCAGTTGCCTGACCTGATGTCAGCACCATAATTGGCTAACCCCCTGTTATATTGCTTACGTATTGATCTACTGTTGCGTCTGACATTCGCAGACCACCCCGTGCCGATTTCATGTGCGGATTTACTGAGGAGAATATAGTCACCATGCGAAAAACTCTCGCAATGATTACCGGATTACTACTTTTGGGGTCGCTAACTGCCTGCGCCACAGATACAGTGACGTCCGCTTCCAGCCCCAGCACTCCCAGCGCTAAAAGCACTACCACCTCTGGCTCCTCGACGACCAGCAAAACTACGACTGCGGCGGCAACAAGCAGTACAACGACCAGCCCTGCTTCCTCCAGTAAAACCACCACCCCAAGCATCTCAGAGAAGGCTAAAGCTGAACTCGATTCGCTGGTCGCGAAAGCTGGCTGCTCCAATCCTAATTTCCGCGCTATCGAGAATAGCCAACTTCCCTATGCCACCGGAGCTGCCGCATGCACGGATGCAACCACATCAACCCAATACTTCTTTGTTACCGTCGAGCCTGGCCACGTCGATGATGTCATGGCAGCGACCTACAAGCGTCTGAATACAACAAAAGCCATTGGATACGTTGATGGCGGAACGTGGCTAGCCTTGGCTTCGCCTACCAGCTCGGATACTCCATCGCTTGACCATGCAAAAGCTTTGGTAGAGAAGATGGGCACAGGTAAGGCTTTAGTCAAGCAGTAGCTTGACTAAAATTAACTGAGCGAGTACCAGATTTCCCTTGGGGCCGGGCTATACAGCAGGCTAGGCTCTATCCATGGCAGATGCGTACTTCGCCCAAGGGTGCTTCTGGGGCGCGGAAAAGTTGTATTGGGAAACCCCTGGCGTGATCGCTACAGAGGTGGGCTACATGGGCGGAACGCTCCCGAACCCCACCTACGAGCAGGTCTGTACAGGAGCCACCCGCCACGCTGAAACGGTGCATATCACCTTCGATCCACACCAAATCAGCTATGCCGAGCTCGTCAAAATCTTTTTAGAAAACCACAATCCGACGCAGTTGGATAAGCAAGGTAACGATATTGGCACGCAGTACCGCTCAGAGATTTTTATCGTCAGCGAAGAACAAGCCAACATTGCCACCGAGGTTATTGAGGCATATCAAGACAAACTAACTGACGCCGGCTACGGCATGATTCGCACTCGCATTGAAGATGCTCCACATTTTTGGCGCGCTGAAGAAAACCATCAGCGCTATCTAGAGAAGGTGCCAAACGGCTACTGCCCTATCCACGCCACCGGAGTTCAGCTCTAAATCAGGCGGTTAGCCAAGACGTCGTGGACATGGGCCTTCAGGAGTATCAATAATCTCCCAGCCCAGCGCTTTAAGTTCATCTCGAATTGCGTCTGCGCTAGCCCAATCCTTTGCCGCTCGGGCAGCAGTGCGTTTCTCCATCAGCACCGCAAGAGCAGGGTCCAACTCCTCGCGCTGTGGCACCTCAAACTCAGCTAGCCCCAAGCCCAGCACCGTATCCGCATCGGCCATGAGCGACCATCGCTCCCCATCACTTAGGGACTGGTCTTTAAGGATCTCCGCAACCACAGCAAGTGCTCGTGGCGCGTTCAGATCATCGGCTAGGTAGCCCCAGAAAGCTGCACTAAGCTCACTGGCTCGTCCCGCAAGCGGCATAGTCTCGCCCATCACCGCATCACGAGCAGCAACTGACCGATCAATAACCCGCTGCATCGCCACCCCAGCGCTACGTACCAAGTCAAAAGTAAAGACCTGTTGCTGCCGGTAATGCGCCTGCATAAAGAACCACCGGAAGGCCAGCGGGTCAATGCCATTTTCAGCAAGCGTATCGACGACCATAACGTGGCCCTTGGACTTGCTCATCTTTACGCCGGAGAAATTAAGGAACTCGTTATGCAACCAGTAATTAACCCATGGATGCACACCATAAGCCGCCTCCGACTGAGCCACCTCATTGGTGTGGTGGACCCGAAGGTGGTCAATGCCACCGGTGTGAATATCGAAGTGCTCCCCGAGCAGGTCGCTCGACATCACGGAGCACTCAAGATGCCAGCCAGGAGCGCCCTTTCCCCATGGAGAATCCCACTCCTGCAACCGGTGAACGCCCGGTGCAGTTTTCTTCCAGAGAGCAAAATCTGCCGGGCTATGCTTGTCAGAGATGTTATCGACGCGGTCGGTTGCTTCCATGCCAGCAAGATCAAGGCCAGCGAACTCGGCATAACGCGGGAAGGTCGCAACATCAAAGTAAAGACCGTCGTCAATGACGTAGGCATGCCCTTTACTTTCAAGGATCTTTGCCAGATCGATCTGCTGCTGAATATAGGCCGTTGCATGTGGCGTATGGGTTGGCTCTAAGCAGTGCAGCTTACGTCGGTCTTCGGCCCACTGGTTCGCATAGAAAGTAGCAATCTCGTCGGCGGTTTTGCCGTCACGCTTGGCAGCCAATTCCATCTTGTCGTCGCCGGTGTCACCGTCAGAAGTGAGGTGCCCAACATCGGTGATATTGGTGACGAATGTCACCTCAAAACCTTCATGTGCGAGTACCCGACGCAACAAATCCGGGTAGAGCTGGCTTCGCATATTGCCCAAATGTTGTGGGCTGTAGACGGTCGGACCACATGTATAGATCCCAGCTTTGCCCTCGACGATAGGCAAGAACGGCACAAGTTCGCGCCGGCGGGAGTCATAAAGCGTGATCTGCATGGTTCTATTCTCCCGCGAAAACAGCTTTTCTGCCGAATTAGTCCAACACAGACGAAGAGGCTGGGGAAACCTTCAGATTCCCCCAGCCTCTTCAGCGCAATATCAACCAATAATGTTG
>CAMQXE010000063.1 GCA_947038745.1 uncultured Propionibacteriaceae bacterium
ACCAACGCCCCAACCGACGACGCCTAGACCATTGACCATCGTCGGATGCGAGTCAGTACCAACACAGTTATCGCAGTACGCAACATGCGTGCCATCGACCTCTTTGTCGAAGACAACGCGAGCGAGCCGCTCAATGTTGATCTGGTGCACAATGCCCTGATCTGGGGGAACGATCTTGAAGTTGTTGATCGCGTCTTGGCCCCACCGAAGGAACTTGTAGCGCTCAGCATTGCGCTCAAACTCCAATTCGACGTTCTGCCGGAAGGCCTCCTCATGACCAAAGCAGTCGGCGATGACTGAGTGATCGATGACCATTTCTGCCGGCGAAAGCGGGTTAATCTTGCCCGGATCTTGACCCAACTGCTCCATGGCATTACGCATCGTGGCGAGATCCACGATGCACGGAACGCCAGTGAGGTCCTGCATGATTACACGCGCTGGGGTGAACTGGATTTCCTTGCTGGGCTCAGCGCTCGGATCCCACTGCCCAAGAGTGCGGATATCCTCAGCAGTGATGTTGGCGCCGTCTTCGGTGCGCAACAGGTTCTCAAGCAAAACCTTGAGGCTAAACGGTAGATCGGCAGAACCCTCTACCTTCTTGATATCGAAGTAGTCATAGGACTTCTCCCCCACGACGAGGTTGCTCCTTGACCCAAAGCTATTCACGCTCATGCCACTAACTCCATTGTTTGAGGTGCGTTACGGAAACGCACTTTACTCAAGAGCCAAAATCGACTTACAGCCGGGTGAGGACAGCTACACATTCGACGTGATGAGTTTGCGGGAAAAGGTCGAAAGCTCGCACCGAATCAATGTGCCAACCCAGCCCCTGCGCCACGCCTAAATCGCGGGCCAAACTTGCTGGATCACACGCTACATAGGCAATAGCCCGGTAGGTGCGCTGGCAGACGTCGGTCATGAGTTTCTTACCTGCTCCAGCGCGAGGCGGATCTAGAACTACAAGATCAGGGTTTCCATCCCAGCGCGATAACACTGTCGTGACGTCACCGGCGGCGAATATCGCTTCTGGAACATTGCTTTCAGCTAAGCGCACTGCCTGCTTATTACCTTCTACTGCGCGCACTGCACAGCCAGCGTCGATAAAGGCTCCAGCAAACAAGCCCACGCCGCAGAATAGATCCCACATGGACTCCCCTACGCGCGGGGCCAGACCGGCAAGCACAGCGTCAACCAGAGTGTCAGCAGCTTTGGGGTGAACCTGCCAAAAACCGTCAGCCCAGACATCGTAATCTCGACCAGCGGCTACCTCGGTGATGATCTCTGCCGCAGGTTCCACAGGAAAGGGGGCAGCAATAGCGCAACCTTGCGCTGGGACAGGGATTACGTCGCGGGAATCATGTTTACGAAGCCCCACTTGGCCTTGCGGCAACCGCACGTAATTCATCCGGGTACGCCAATTCCAGTGCGGTTCGACGTTCTCAACCTCACCAGCCCAGGCGTAATTAGCTAATCTCACAAGCTGTTCTGCAACTACAGCCCGTTTCAGTTCACGTTGTGCTGGTTGCTGCGCATGTTGCCAATCACAACCACCGCAACCTCCTGGACCTGCCACAGTGCATCGTGGCTCTATCCGATCTGGACTTGGTTTAAGGATCTCAACAGCATCACCTAACCAAAACCGATCTTTGCTGGTATCGGTGATCTGCACTCGCACGGTTTCTCCCGGTAGCGCATGACGAACAAAGATCACCCGACCATCAGCTCGGGCAACACAATGACCGCCATGGGCGACCGGGCCGACATCAACGACGACCTCTGCTAAATCCAGCAAACCGACCACAGGGTTATTCCTGCGTAGGGGTAAACGAATCTGGCAATGTCATGGGGATGAGCTCTCCGGGAGCATGGGCACCACGACCACGACGCACGATGACGTTGTGGAAGAACTCCTCAAAAGCATGCGCCAGTTCTGTATTCCCCGGAATCGCAGCTTCACCAGCCAAAATCCCGCGCACCATCCAGCGCGGCCCTTCCACAAGCCACATGTGCGATAGGTGCAAGCCTTCACGGCCGTCTTCAGCCACGACGACGAACTCACGCTTGAGCTCAGTACCAAATGGACCTTCCTGGAACGTCGCTATACCTCCAGCAGCGATGGTCTGCTGTGCAATCGAGCGTCGAGTCTCACGGGCCAAACCACCACTAGCTGGTGCGGCAAAGACCGCCACCTCAAGAGCCGAGTTGCCCTTAATTGCGAGGATCGAATGCACCAGTCGGCTTTCCTGATCAGCCTGCAAATTAAGTTGCATTTCTGGATCTGGGGTAATGATCAGCGAGCCAAAATCGATGCGCGCAACGGTGTCCTCATCTAGTTCAACTTCATCGATATCGAAGGGGCCGTCATCGCGCCAATCACGCGAAGCGTCGAGTTCATCCCATTCATCTAACTCATCAACCTCATCGGTGTCGAGTTCCTCTGTCTCAACTTCGGTTTCTTCAAGGTCAGCTTCTACCTCATCATCGAGATCTTCGACAGCATCAATGACAACAGCTTCGTCGACGGTATCGACTTCCTGCTTCTTCTTACGTCCAAACATGGGCTCCCTTTCGCCTCTAGCCATTCTCTCGTGTGACAGGGGCTGTTCCCAAACCTGTGGAACCAAAGCCTCCAGCGCCACGCTCGGTTGCGGGCAGCGAATCTACCTCAACAAATTCTGCTTGCACCACTGGCTGGATCACAAGCTGCGCAATCCGGTCACCACGACGAATATCTATGGCCTGCTCAGTATCTGTGTTGAGCAAAATAATTTTAATCTCGCCCCGATAACCTGAGTCGATAGTACCTGGAGCATTCACGATAGTCAGACCCGTCGTCGCAGCCAGTCCAGAACGTGGATGCGTCAATCCGACATATCCCTCTGGAATTGCCACGGCAAGCCCAGTAGCGACAACGCGCCGCTCACCTGGACGCAAAATGACATCTTCAGCGCTGGGTAAGTCAGCGCCTGCATCGCCTGGTTTGGCATAGACCGGAATAGCGCTGTCGGGATCTACCCGAACGAGCGGAATGCGAACCATCGTGCTCCTCCTGTTTTAGTTCTGCACAAGACAACCTAGTGCGAAATAGCCCCTAATGGGGAGAGGCTGCCTAGAATGCAGCTATGGCAAAGAAGAAGCAGAAGTCATCGATGTCACCATCTGAGCAGTTGCTCTGGAAGGTCTACACCGGTGTTGTCGGGACCGTCACGGCTGTTGCCGTAACAAAGGCCATCACTACAGTCTGGAAGGCATCTACAGGAACTAAGCCGCCAGCCGCCCATGATTTGGAGACTCCTGGCACTCAAGCAGTGCTTTTTACGATGGTCTCAGCGGCTGCATTGAGCGGTACCGGGATCTTGGTGAACCGCTTTGCGCAGCGCCGCTTCGCTACCACTCTTGGAGTGCGACCGAAATAGCTCTGCCGCTGTACTACAAATCTGAGAGGGCCCGACATTGTTGATCATGTCGGGCCCTCTCACTGTACTTTTGCCTGTTATCCAGCGCAGTCGATGCAGTAATCAACGCCGCTCTTAGACTTCGCAATCTGCGAGCGGTGCTTCACCAGGAAGCACTGTCCGCAGGTGAACTCATCCGCCTGTCGAGGAAGAACACGAACTGTCAATTCTTCATGTGACAGATCGGCCCCAGGAAGCTCGAATGACTCCGCGGCTTCGACCTCGTCAACATCAACGCGACCAGAATCCTTGTCATTCCGCTTGGACTTAAGCTCCTCCAGCGAATCCTCGCTGACCTCTTCTTCAGTCTTACGCGGGGCATCGTAGTCAGTAGCCACCAGAATCCTTTCAGTCACAGCTTGCAAAACAACGCAAGCGCCGGTGCATGTGTACCACACTTACCAAATAAGGGAAAGTCCCGGGGTCGGTTTTTCAGCTATTCTGACTCAGCAGCGCCCTGCCTCCCCCGCCCCGCTGGGTTTTCGCGGTAGACTTCAATCTGGAGCTGGAGCCTTCCAGTACCGGTAGTGATCGATGACGTGGGGAGCATCATGGACTCAGCTTTGACACCGCGCGAGATCCAGTCGCGTATTCGCGCAGGCGAGGCTCTCGAAGAAGTCGCAAAAGCTGCTGGAGTTACTCCGGAAAAGATCGCACCTTACGCTTTGCCGGTCATCGCCGAGCGCGAGCATGTTGCTGGTACAGCTTTGTCTAGCCCGGTGCGTCGAGGTGGCGAAGCCGCTGGCGCCCGTAGCTTAAAGATCGTTGCCAATGAGTGCCTGGTAAACCATCTCATCGATATCGACGATGTGGACTGGGACGCTTGGCGGATAATGGACCGCAAGTGGATCGTTCAAGCGCTCTACAGCGTCGATGGCGAGCCAAAGAAAGCACACTTCCTTTACGATCAACTAGGACGATTCAGCGTTGCACATAATGATGATGCGCGTTGGCTGGTACAGGAGCCAGCTCCGGTAGTTGCTGCTGCACGTCCTAGCCACCCAATGACTGAGCCGGAAAATGAACCTACCGTTGAGATTCACAATCCCAACGATCCTCGCTCACTGGCTTACCCCGAGCCCACGGTTGAACAACTCATCTTGTCTGACGATCTAGCTCTACGTGAGCAAAACGGCGTCTACGACATCTTGTCTGAAGAAGAAACTGGACGTATCGAGCTAGACAATCTTTACGATATGTTCTCCGCGATGCAGGAAGACTCCGTACAGATCTATCCTGGCTTCCTCGGTGCCGCTCCGGTTACTGCCAACCAGTCGCAAGAGAATCTACCTACGCACAATACCGATCAGCCCTTGTCACGGCGTGATCGTCGTCGGCTCCAGGCTGAACAAAATCTCCGCACTGCTGCCACATCAAGCCCAGGCACTGTAGTTCCGCCGCCGCAACCAACTCGGCCAGAACCACAACAGCACACCTTGACCAGCGCTGTTGATGATGGTGAAGATCACAGCTGGCGTCATATCACCCGCGACGTTCCCACAATCCCTGCTGTAGCAGTCCAGCCCAGCGCTGTTGAGCCTACGAGCAGCGTTACTGCTAGCTCGGTTTCTACGCCAGAAGCCGAGCGTGAGCCTGCCCCAGTTCAGTCTGTATCAGTAGCCGAACCAGAGCTTGCCCAAGATGCGCTAATCGCGGTCGATTCTGCTACCGAAATCGAAGAAGAGTACACCGGTCAGATCCCCCGCGTTGGACGTAAGAAGACTGTCCCTAGCTGGGACGAAATCATGTTCGGCTCGCCACGTACCAAGAACGGCAAGTAACGTGCTTAGCTGCCTGTCGCGATTGGACGCCCAGCCCGAGACCATTCCGAGTAGCTGCCTGGGTAGATCACGCCACCGTGGATACCGGCTGACTCCAAGGCCAGCAAGAAGTTGGCAGCAGTTACTCCAGAACCGCAGTAGATAACATCTCCAGCACCAACCTCACCAACGCGGGCTTTGATCTGGGCTGGGGTTAGATAACGTCCATCGGCATGCTGCAGTTCAACTGCAGGAATGCTCTCTGCTCCAGGAATATGGCCCGGGGTTGGATCAAGAGGCTCAACTTCACCACGGTAACGCTCACCAGCCCGGACGTCGATTGCTCGGTGCCCAGAAGCAATGGCTGCTTGAACTTCATCTGCGGTCATTCGTCCGCGATGCCCCGGCTGCGGCACCCATGCAGACGCTGACACAGGCTTGGGATCGCCTTGTTCTAGCTCGCCTACCCACGCTGCAATGCCACCATTTAGTACCGACACGTCGCACAGACCAGCATCTGTAAGTAGCCACCCTACCCGGGCTGCCGACATGGAATTGCCGGAGTCGTAGACCACTACTTGGCGCTTGGGGCTTACTCCGACGCGCTGGAACTCAGCAGTCATCTGCTCAAGTGTCGGAAGAGGATGGCGCCCTTGCCCTACCGCTTTGTGATTTGTTAGTGCGCCTTCTAGATCAATCAACTGCGCACCTGGAATATGACCCTGCCGGAAGTCATCTTGTGCCTTTGGGAAACTTGAGGGCGCGCCAGGGGCAGTCAGCTCCCAGCGAGCATCGATAATGACTGGAGGATTATCGCCAGCCAGCATCAGCTCGACAGTTTCTGCGTTTACTAAAGCACTCATGCGTCGATCTCCAGTTCGTCGTCATTATCGAAAAGGGCTTGGTTGCCCTCATAGAACGTCTCATTTTCGATACCTTGGGCCAGTTCATTGCTCAGGTCGAATGGCAGCGGATCAGCAAAGGTGGATTGGGCAACTTGGCGAGTTAGCTTACGGCGATGATGAGAGCGGCACAGCACCTCATAGGTAACGAGCGAGTCAGAATCCGTATCACCGACAACGATCTGTTCACCATGTGTGACCATCAGACCATTGACTGTACGAGCATTATGCGTTCCCTTTGCCCCACACCAACATAAGGGTTGTACCTGCAACGTCTCAAGGCGATCAGCCAACTCCACTAGACGGCGTGATCCGGGGAATAGCTCAGTACGGAAATCTGACAAAATCCCGAAAGCGAAGATATCTATTTGAAGTTCATCCACGATCCGGGAAAGTTGATCGATTTGTTCAGCGGAGTAGAAGTTCGCTTCGTCGCAAACCATGTAATCGATACGGCTACCATGAACCAACTGATCGACGGTATAGGTCCAGAAATCAAACTCTGGGAGTACTTCTAGGGCCGCTTGGTCCAAACCAATCCGCGAAGAAATCCGCGCAAACCCGCTACGGTCTTGGCTCGTGAACAGCCGCCCAAGGCGGCCACCACTCGATTGGGTGTAATCAACCTGAAGTGCCAATGTTGACTTACCGCAATTCATCGGGCCCGTGAAAAAGACCAACTCCGCCACAGTCTCTCCTTTCGCTACCTGGTAACTGTATTAGCTCAACGACGTCCGCGTAGGGTACCTAGCGGAACCAACATCTCAGCAGGGGTCAATGACCCGTGCATTCCGACTAAGGAAAACTCCCCCGGCTGGGTTCTCGTGAAGAAGGCCCACGTATCGCGGGCAGCAACCACAACATCACCCCAATGGTCAACCAATGCCGGATCTAGTGTGCCAAACCACCCTGCCGCAATAGCTTCATGCCGGGTAAGCACCCAAGCCCTCTC
>CAMQXE010000064.1 GCA_947038745.1 uncultured Propionibacteriaceae bacterium
CGTGCACACGCACGAGTTAGAACTCGTGCGTGTGCACGTAAGTCGTGCGTTAAGGCGGGGAAGCGCTAAATTGCGGCGATTTCAGCCCCTAGGCCTGAGACTCCCCCTATCGCATAGGGTGATAATCGCTCGCAGATAGGTCTAAATAGCCAAATTTGCGAAGTTTTATCCGATAACCCCCAGATAAAACTCGTGCCCATCTGCGTAAATCGGTAGAATGAGAACGTTGCGCTTTCATGCCCGAAGGCGCTCAGCCCGCCTAGGAGAGTGTGTGAGCGAGCACGATACTGAGATCGACGACGTCGACTTGGAACTAGCACCAGATGGTCCTGCGACCCTCGATGGTGCAGTGAACACCAAGGTTGAGCAGGATTACGACGCCTCATCCATCACCGTTCTGGAAGGCCTAGAGGCCGTCCGAAAGCGCCCCGGTATGTACATCGGTTCTACCGGCGAACGCGGTCTACATCACTTAGTCCGTGAAATCGTCGATAACTCTGTCGATGAGTTCATGGCCGGATATGGCGATAACATCATCGTCAGCCTGCTTGATAACGGCGGCGTATCGGTAGAGGATCACGGCCGTGGTTTCCCTGTCGATATGCACCCGACTCAGAAGCTACCGGCTGTAACCGTTGCGCTTACTGTGTTGCACGCTGGCGGCAAGTTCGGCCAGGGCGGCTACAAGGTTTCAGGTGGTTTGCACGGTGTTGGCGCCTCGGTCGTCAACGCGCTTTCAACCAAACTCACCGTTGATGTTTACCGTGATGGTTACCACTACACCCAGACCTTCCAGTTGGGTGTTCCCGAAGCTCCGCTGGAGAAGCTGGAAGCTACGGATCGTCGTGGTACAACCGTCACTTTCTACGCCAGCTCTGAGATCTTTGATACCACCGATTACAGTTTTGAAGAACTAGCTACCCGCTTCCGCGAAATGGCCTTCCTCAATAAGGGCCTCGCTATCAAACTTGTCGATATGCGTACCAACCACGTCGACGAGGATGGGAACCCGAACCAGGAGCAGTTCAAGTACGACAACGGACTGGTTGATTACGTTCGTTACTTGTCGCGTGGCAAGGAAACTATCCACCCTTCCACTATTTCGGTAGAAGCTCACGCAGAAGAGCCGCAGCCGATGAGCCTAGAGATGGCAATGCAGTGGAATGCCAGCTTCCAGCCGTCGGTACACACCTTCGCTAATACGATTAACACCCATGAAGGTGGTACTCACGAAGAAGGCTTCCGGGCTGCATTGACGACCACCGTAAATAAGTGGGGAGAGACCTGGAGCCTGATCAAGAAGCGTGAAGATCGCGTCTCAGGCGACGATATTCGTGAAGGTCTTACCGCGATCATTTCGGTAAAGATTGCTGATCCTCAGTATGAGGGTCAGACCAAAATGAAGCTCGGCAACACCGAGGTTCGTGGCTTCGTTCAGCGCGTCGTCAATGACAAACTCTCCGACTGGTTCGAGCAAAACCCAGTCGAAGGTAAAGACATCGTTCGCAAAGCCCAGGCAGCGGCAGCGGCACGTATCGCAGCTCGTAAAGCCCGCGACATTGCGCGTAACCGTAAGGGTCTTTTAGGATCTGGTGGCTTACCTGGAAAGCTCAAAGACTGCTCTAGCAATAAGCCTGAGGAGTGTGAGATCTTCATCGTCGAGGGTAACTCGGCCGGTGGTTCTGCGACGAACGGGCGAAACCCGCGCACGCAGGCAATTCTGCCGATCCGAGGCAAGATCCTCAACGTCGAAAAAGCCCGTATCGACCGCATTTTGCAAAATAAAGAAGTTGAGTCGATCGTTTCGGCCTTCGGCACTGGCGTTCAGGAAGACTTCGATCTCAACAAATTGCGCTACAAGACCATTGTGCTTATGGCTGACGCCGACGTCGATGGTGCTCACATCCGCACGCTGTTGCTGACGTTGATCTTCCGCTACATGCAGCCGCTGGTTGCCGCTGGTCACGTCTACTTGGCCCAGCCGCCATTATTCCGGCTCAAGTGGACTAACGCACCGCACGAATTGGCCTATTCCGATACCGAGCGCGACAAATTGCGCGACGCCGGATTGGCAGCAGGTAAGAAATTGCCGCAGTCGTCGCCGATTCAGCGCTACAAGGGTCTTGGTGAGATGGACGCTGAGGATCTGTGGGATACCACCATGGACCCGGAGAAGCGTACGCTCCTGCAAGTCACTCTCGAAGATGCCGCTCGCGCGGATGAACTCTTCGGCATCCTCATGGGCGAGGATGTCCTCTCCCGCCGCCACTTCATTCAGCGCAACGCTAAAGACGTTCGCTTCCTGGATATTTAAGGGGACTGACCAGTGTCTGATACTCCCATGGAACCACCTGTGGACCCGACTGATCCGATTGACGAGACCGGTATTACCGAGCCTGCGGAAGTCCTAGAGAACCCTGCTGGTACCGATGAGGTTGACCAGCCGGTAGAGCAATCAGCCCAGCATGCGGGCAAGATCGAGCAGATCGAGTTGCAAGACGAGATCCGTCAGTCGTTCTTGGAATATGCAATGCACGTCATTGTGGATCGCGCGCTGCCTGATGTCCGGGATGGTTTGAAGCCAGTACATCGCCGCGTGCTCTATGGCATGTATGACGGCGGTTTCCGTCCTGATCGCGGCTGGAACAAGTGTTCACGTATCGTCGGTGAGGTCATGGGTAAGTACCACCCCCATGGTGACTCCGCGATTTATGACACGTTGGTACGTTTGGCTCAGCCCTGGGTTATGCGTGCTCCGCTGATTACGGGCCAAGGTAACTTTGGCTCTCCAGGCGATGACGGCGCGGCTGCTATGCGATACACCGAGTGCAAGATGGCTCATTTATCCATGGAGATGGTGCGCGATATCGACGAGAACACCGTCGAGATGAAGCCGAACTACGACAACCGTGACATGGAGCCGGTGGTTTTGCCAGCGCGCTTCCCGAACCTGTTGATCAACGGTTCGACCGGTATTGCTGTTGGTATGGCGACAAATATCCCCACCCATAACTTGCGTGAGGTAAATGAGGCCGTGCAATGGGCCTTGAAGCATCCTGAAGCGACTCCGCAGGAATTGCTGGCCGCTGCGATGCAAAGCATTCAAGGTCCAGATTTCCCGACGTCTGGTCTGATCGTTGGCCGTGAGGGTATCGAAGAGGCCTACCGGACTGGGCGTGGTTCGGTCATCATGCGGGCAGTTATCAACATTGAGGAAGACCGCAACGGCCGTACTCAGTTGGTTGTGACTGAGCTGCCCTACATGTGCAACCCCGATAGTTTGGCGCGCAAGATCGCTGAGCTGGTGAATGCGGGCAAGCTGCAAGGTATTGCTGACATGCGTGACGATACCTCGGGACGTACCGGTCAGCGTTTGGTGATCGTACTCAAGCGTGATGCGGTGCCACGGGTTGTTATGAACAACCTGTACAAGCACACGCAGTTGCAAGATACCTTCGGCTGCAACATGGTGGCCCTGGTTGATGGGGTCCCGCGTACATTGCGCTTGGACCAGTTCATTTCTTACTGGATCACCCACCAGCTTGAGGTTATTAAGCGTCGGACTCAGTTCCGTTTGGAAGAGACTGAGAAGAAGGCTCATATCTTCCGGGGCTTGGTGAAGGCGCTCGATAACCTGGATGAGGTTATCGCGTTGATTCGTCGCTCGAAGACGACTGAAGAGGCTCGTGAGGGGCTCAAGAAGTTGCTCGATATTGACGATGCGCAGGCACAAGCCATTCTCGATATGCAGTTGCGTCGTTTGGCTGCATTGGAGCGGCAGAAGATCATCGATCAGTTGGCCGAGTTTGAGCGCATCATCGCCGATTTGAAGGCGATCCTGGCTTCTGATGAGCGTCAGCGCGAGATCATCAGCACAGAGCTGCAAGAGATCGTCGATAAATATGGTGATGATCGTCGCACGAAGATTATCCGTGCTGAGGGCGACATGTCCGAAGAGGACTTCATTCCTGACGATGACGTCGTGGTCACTATTACCCATGGTGGTTACGCCAAGCGCACCCGTACCGATGCGTATCGCGTGCAACGTCGCGGTGGCAAGGGCGTTCGCGGCGCGACATTGCGCGCGGACGACGAAGTGCAGCATATGTTTGCGACAACGGCGCATAAGTGGCTGTTGTTCTTTACCAACATGGGCCGGGTGTACCGGGCGAAGGTATGGCAGCTTCCTGAGGGCGGCCGCGATGCTAAGGGCGGTCACGTCGCGCAGCTGTTGAGTTTCCAGCCGGGTGAGAAGATTGCTCAGGTTTTGGCGATCAAGAGCTACGAAGACGCGCCGTATCTGGTGCTGGCTACCCGTCATGGGTTGGTGAAGAAGACGGACCTGCAGGCCTACGATTCACCGCGTCAGGCCGGCGTTATTGCCGTCAATTTCCGTGAGGAAGATGATGAACTAATCGGTGCCGCGCTGGTGTGCCAAGAAGATGACATCATGCTCATCTCGAAGAAGGCTCAAGCGATGCGGTTCCATGCAACTAATGATCAGTTGCGTCCGATGGGTCGTGCGACGTCGGGTGTTACGGGTATGCGGTTCAAGGGCGATGATGAATTGCTCTCGATGGCCGTTATTAACCATGACACACCTGAAGATGACCGGTTCGTATTCACGGTGACTGATGGCGGGTATGCGAAGCGTTCCAAGGTGTCTGAGTACCGGGTTACTGGGCGTGGCGGTTTGGGCGTGCGGGCTATGCGGATTGATGAAGAAGGTCGCGGGTCACTCGTCGGAGCACTTGTGGTGTCTGAGGCTGACGAAGTGATCGCGATGAAGCAGTCTGGTCAGATCGTGCGCTCGTCGGTTGCTGAGGTTGCAGTCAAGGGACGTGACACGATGGGCGTGAAGTTTGTCGGTATCAAGGGCAATGACTCGGTAGCGACGATTGCGCTCAACCCTGAAAGCAAGGATGAAGAAGAAGTGACGGAGGAGCAGGGCGATTCTGTGCCTGGTTCCGACACGACTGAGACTGATTCGGCTACCGTGGTAACCGAGACATCCGAGGAGGAGAGCAGTGACTGAACCTAAGCGTGAGAGTGATTCAGCTCAGCCAACGACGGCGGTGCCTGCGCCAAAGAGCAGGGCTGTTGAGCAGCCAGCTTCGCGGGCAGTTGTTCCGGGGCGTCCGGTTCGGGTGCGTAAAGCCCGGTTGCGTCTGACTCGTATTGATCCCTGGTCTATGTTCAAGACCGCGATGTTGTTTTCGGTTGCCGGCGGCATCATGTTCTGGGTCGCGACGTATGTGACCTGGGGCATTATCCAGTCGTCGGGGTTGTTTGAGTCGTTGAACAAGACGGTGTCGGATATCGTCAATTCCCCAACTGACCCGAAGAAGTTCCAGATTGAGCAGTACATCTCGACCAATAAGGTGCTGGGGATTGCCGCAGTGATCGCTGCGGTTGATGTGGTCATCATGACGGCGCTGGCGACGTTGGGGGCTTTCCTCTATAACTTGTCGGCGACGATGCTGGGTGGCCTGGAAGTCACGCTCGCGGAAGACTAACTTGTGGGTTGTGGGCAGTTCCAGATGGGGCTGCCCACAGCACAGATGGCGTGATTTTGCAGCAACGCGGATCTTCCGCTAAAGTTATTCGAGCACGCGGGCCTATAGCTCAGTTGGTTAGAGCGCGTCCCTGATAAGGACGAGGTCACTGGTTCAAGTCCAGTTAGGCCCACCAGTAAAACCCCTAGGTGACTAGGGGTTTTGTTGTATTTATAGGTGATTATCTCTCATGCCGTGGTACCTGCGTGGTACGCACATGATATTTCCTTCCTGAATTGTCAGTGGTGGCAGATACTGTTGAAAACACAGGAATCCCGACCAGAACGGAAACCAAACAACTAGACCACAACATCAAAGGAGCACTCATGGCACACCCTGTCACCACCATCCCCGCTACGACGGAGGGGCCGTTGCCGCAACTTTCATACCGTGCCATGCCAAACTCGGCGCGCGGGCGGGGCCGTCCGCAGGGAGATCACCATGAGCAACAACCGGAGGAAGCGCATCTGCACGCGCCAGCAGAAGACCGGCCAGAAATACATCGAAGCAGCACGTGAGCAGGACCAGCGCGATCATGCCAAAGCCAAGTACCCGCTGACCTCCTTTCGATCTTCCGACCAAAATGCGACAACTGTGTCGGCCAATTCGCCTGGGTCGATCTAGCCAGCGTTGCCTACCAAGCGAAGCAGGCATATCTTGTGGCGAAGGATGAATACGGCATAGCCGACGTCCTCGATGGCGTCGCCGGGCGATGCGAGCGATGTGGCAACATCGTGTTCCATCCAGAGTTGGATCCGGTGTTCGAGGACGATCCCATGAAACAACTGATCTTCTGAACGAAGAAACGAATCATTACCGCTTGGTTACTAACGCCTATTGCGTTAGTATTCAAGCATGCAGGTGAGCGCGACGAGGAGAACGCTAGCCGAGATCACGGAATCCCAGTGGGGTCTGGTGACGACTCGGCAAGCGATCGCGCGCGGCGTGAGCCATATGCAGCTCAGCCGTTTTGCTGAAAACGGCGACCTGACACGACTTACGCATGGCATCTACCGCGACAGTGGCACTCCCACAAGCGATCTAGACGACCTACGCGCTGCTTGGCTATCCACGGAACCGGACCTCCTAGCCTACGAACGGCTAGCCCAGCAACCCGCGGGCGTCGTGGTCTCGCTTACCTCCGCGGCGAACCTGCATCGAATCGGTGACTTCCGCCCAACAGCAATTACCTTCACCACACCGGCTCGTCGCCAAACGCAAAAGCAGGACATCCGCTATCGCATCCGCGAACTACCCGAAGCCGACATCACCGTCGTCGACGGGCTGCCCGTCACCACGGTGGAGCGTACCATCGCTGAC
>CAMQXE010000065.1 GCA_947038745.1 uncultured Propionibacteriaceae bacterium
ACATAAGACTGGTGGCTGGTCAGGTATATACCTGACCAGCCACCAGTCTTATGTACCCTAGTTTTGCAGTGCGCGTAGAAGCGAGTCACGCAGCTTGGCTGAACGACGCGGGTTGCGCTGACCAACGACAGATACCGTCACGCCACCAGCTTGTGCCGTCGCAGGCGTGTACGCCGTACCACCAATTGCCTTGTCGCCACGAACGCAGAAGATATGACGATCCGCACAGCCTTGGGCCACCGCTGCATTGACAACAGGGTCGTTGGAGAGAGCCTGAACGTACCAAGCACCATCCAAGTCAGCGTCAGCGAAAGGACGCTTCTCCCAGACAACCTTGCCTTGACGTGCAAGTCGCGAGACCTTAACTCCAGCATTGGGAGCAACGACGCGAACCTGAGCCCCTGCCTCCAATAACCTTGCCACGCGACGTTCGGCCACATGACCAGCACCAACCACGAGCACGTCACGTCCGCTCAAGTTCAACGCAGACAGGTACATGCCAGAGCCTTCGCCCTCGCCTAATGTGCCCAGCTCTTCGCGGTAGCGATCAACAACGACGCCTGCAAGAAGATCACAATCGCCAAGAACCTCGGCGATGCAGACCTCGATCTCGGGGTGCGACTGCTGCCAGCCATCTACCTGCTCGCTTAGCCAGGTACGTAGCAAGCCTGGGAAAAGGAAGTTCTGCCCAATAACGATCTGCGTCGCGCCCGTTGCCACTGCGACATTGAGTGCTTCTGGGACAGATGGACGAGTTACCTGAATAAATCCCGGCCAAGCTGTCTGTAGACCAACGTTCTCTCCAGTTGCCCGGGTCAAACGGTAATGCTCAGCATTGGCATCGGTCACGAGATTACCGCGACCGATCACCAAACCAACGGTGTCTTTTGCGAGCCAGCCTTTCGCCTCAAGCGCCTCGGTCATTCGCTGAGCCAGTGCAAGTTCCAAACGATGGTCTGGTGATAATGGCGGGGCAACGACGACCTGATGGTCGCCACGGCCTTCCTCCACTGATTCCGGGATATCTGACTGAACGTGACCACCAGTGCCCATCATGAGCGGCACTACGACAGCCTCAACTCCATCATGCTCGGCCGGCGACTCCGCGAGCGCAGCCGCAACTGCCTCAGGAATAGTCGGCTCTGCCAATTCCACAAAGCCCAGGTGCACTGGGACTCCTGGTAGTGCAGCAGCGACGCGCTCTACCAGCGCTCGACACGTTGCGACACCTTCAAGATCACGTGATCCATGTGCCGCAATGACGAGCGGAATTGCTGTGTTCATCAGTATCCTTCCGAATTAATTAGCGCCCTTGGGCGGGTTGGGATAATTCTCGGAATCAGCCTTAGGCAGGTCCCGGTGAGAATAATTCTTCTTGTACTCACCAGAAATACGCCCATCCATCCAGTGGTAGTCCCGGGGAGTAACAAACAGCTCTTCGCCACCGCCTGTAGTGACGAACTTCGATGTTGACGAACCTACAACCACAAGGGTCTTCATATCTACCCATTCCGGCTGGAACTCTTCAAGCGTCGACATCCGCACGCGCTGATTCTTGCGTGTGGCATTGCTCACCATCGCGATGGGAGTCGTCGGTGGACGGTGCTTAGCCATAATCGCCAAAGCGTCAGGAAGCTGATGCGTCCGGGTACGCGAACGCGGGTTGTATAGCGTGGTCACCAGATCGCCTTCTGCGGCAGCCTGCACTCGCTTAAGGATCAACTCCCAGTCAGTATGGAGATCCGACAAGCTGATCGTGGCATGATCGTGCCCGAGCGGTGCACCAAGAATGGCTGAAACTGCAAGCTCTGCGGTCACGCCGGGGATAATTTCGACGTCAATACCGTCAGTACCCATTTCCAGAGTCGGTGACGCCATCGCGTAGATTGCAGGGTCTCCGCCACAGACAAATGCCACGCTATTGCCTTCATGCGCTGCAGCAATCGCAGCGGCGGTCCGGCTCTCTTCCGTACCCATCTTGGTTGCCAAGATCTTGGCACCTGGGCTGACCAGATCACGGATCTGGCTGACGTAAGGGGCATAGCCCACTACAACGTTTGCCTGTCGAATAACTCGTTCAGCACGCGGTGTGAGTAGGTCGCGAGCGCCTGGCCCTAGACCCACGACATGGAGCTTTCCTCGTACCGGCAGCTTACCTACTGCACAGGTCGCATCTGGGCACTTGTGTTTGGGCACAGCCAGCTCAGCACCAAGCGCGAAGACCGAAGCCTCAGCAACGGAGGGGGTGCCAACTTCAGCGCTGACCAAATCAGAGGGGTTTGGCACCTCATAGCTAGCAAGTTGCTCAGCCGGGAAGGTGGTGTAAGGCACCTTGAACTCATGGGCCAGCTCGATTAAGCCAAGCTCGCCCGCCTTGATATCGGCAGAGCCAATACCCGCAAGTGCCTGCGGCGCCAGCCCGGCCTTGTCCAATGTGTCGAGGAGGTGAGCCCGCAAGATATCGCGCGACGTTCCCTTGTTGCAGCCCATACCTACGACCAGGCTGGGTGGGGTGAGAACAACCGTCGGGACGCTTGCTTCAGCAATGATCTGTTCAGGGACTCGATCTGACAAGACGATCTGCGCCAACGGCTCGGCAATATCATCGGAGACATTGTTCGGCAGCGGCGGGAGCAGCCAGGGGCGCTCGCGCACGATCTGCACCGGACGACCCGCAATAATCGAGCCAGTCACACCTGCGACATCGCCGGCGAAGGCCCATCCCAACTGGTCGAGTGCTGGGATACCGAGTGAATCAGTAGCAGTAGTAACAACCGCAGTGCTGCCCAACGCAGTACCGATCTGGCGAGCCAGATCATTAGCGCCACCAACGTGACCACCGACGACGGGAACGGCGAACCGGCCGCCTTCATCAAGAACCACAACACCTGGATCGGCATACTTGGTCTCCAGGAGCGGAGCAATCAGGCGAACGGTAGCGCCTAGTGCCAGGTGCGACACGATCAGGTCACATTCACTCCAGGCTGCAACCAGACCACGAGCTGACGGGCCGACATAACGCTTCGTCTCAATGCCAAGAGCAGCATCAATACGATCAGCGTGTGCTGCAGCCAGGTCAGTGTTGTACACCTGGCCGATGATCGGAGCCTTGTCAGAGCCGTCGGGGGCTGTGTTCTCCCCTGGCTTGGGCGTACCGTCAGCAGCAGCTTCAGCATCTCCTTGCAGCTCTGGGGGTACGCCGAGAGCTTCAGTTGAATCAGGATGATGAGACAAGATCAGCACAACATGTGGACTCAGCACATCGTCGCTGGTGAGCGCGAGTGCCTCATCTTCACTTAATACCCGCACCCGCTCATTGCTTTCACCCAGGCGCTCCGCAACGACGAAGGTCTTACCCAAGCCACGCAAACCGGCAGCCATTTCGACGATGGTTCGTCCTGGTGCAGTGAGCACACCCACCTTGGGATGAACCCGCGCAGTGCGCAATGTCGTATCTAAACCGCCTGCATGAGCCGAGATAAGCTGTGCGTCGTCCCAAGGCAAGGCGACCTTAGCGAAAGCCGCCTGGAGCGAGCTCACCGTCGGTACGACCTCAACGCGAAGCCCGGCTTGACGCATACGACGCACGACACCAAAAAGCAAAGGGTCGCCAGAAGCCAGAACGATCGTGGTGGCAGATTCTGGGAGTGCCTTTATTCGCTCAATTGCTGGACCGATCGTGCCCAGAATCTGAGCCCGATCTTCACTCACGCCGAGTTCTTCAATCGCTCGTCGAGAACCGACAACAAGATCAGCAGCAGCCGCTACGTCGCGCAATTGTTCCGATGCTGCACCGAGATAACCGTAAATACGAATCATGCTTGGTCTCCTTCAGAGGCCGTGACGCCACGCGTGCCGTGGGTACGAAGGTCGAGTTGTGCATCCTTGTCTGCGCCACGATACTCATGACGGAATCCAGGATGGTAGAGATGGCTACGGGTGCTGATTGGTCCTTCAGCAAGGGCTGGGCCAACCAATACGATGGTGTGCTTCCACAGCTTGTGTTCACTCATCAATGCGGAAAGCTCTTGCAGCTCACAGCGCCACATTTGCTCTTCGGGCCAGGTTACTGAGTAGCCCACAATGCAGGGGGTGTTCGGAGGGTAACCACCGGCTAATAGCTCACGCTGCAAAGCTGCATGTCGCGCAGCCGATAAGTAGATCGCCATCGTTGCACCGTGGGAGGCGAATCCGGCAATGGTTTCCCCATCTGGCATCGGGGTACGCCCACCCTCAAGGCGAGTCAGTACCATCGACTGCGATACCTCAGGAACCGTGATTTCAACGTCCATCCGGGCAGCCGTTGCAGAGAAAGCCGAGATGCCGGGGATCGTCTCGAACTCGATACCAATCTGACGGCATAGGTCTCGCTGTTCTGCCGTTGCACCGTAGATCGATGGATCCCCGGTGTGTACTCGTGCTACTAGCAGACCTTCATCGCGAGC
Source organism: uncultured Propionibacteriaceae bacterium (assembly GCA_947038745.1). Next base: position 4,446 of record CAMQXE010000065.1, read on the forward strand.
CTTGGTATATAGCGGTTCTAGATCTTCTAGCGGGATAGAGGCACTGTCAATGAGCTCAGCGCCTTCTTTATGATCAGCGATCAGGCCAGGGTGAACCAAGCTAGAAGCCCAAATAATGATGTCTGCTGCCGCAATTGTGCGCGCACCGCGAACACTGATGAGGTCTGCCGCTCCCGGGCCAGCTCCGACGAAGACTACTTTGCCGCTCATATTCGTCCTCCATTAATCGTGCGCGTAGGTGCGCTCAATACTGCTGAGAAATAAGACGCTGACGTAGCATCCTCGGGGTCGCTGATAATGCGTAGCTGTTCCTCGGGAAGCGTGACATTAGTACCAACGATAGCGTCGCGCCCGCGAGCAGTAATCTCGGTAACGACGTCGCTAAGTTTGCGTCCAGCTTTATAAATCGTCACGGTGTCGCACACATCGAGTATCTGACCCAGTTTTTCTGCTCCAACAGTTGCAGGAACCAGTGCCAAAATCTCTCGCCCTTCCACCAGCGGTGTGCCTGAGGCAGCAGCTAATGCCTGCATCGCGGTAATTCCTGGGACTAACTGATATTCGACGTCGTCAAGTGCCTCATGGACTGCACCGCGTAGATAGCTAAATGTTGAGAACACTGCTGGATCGCCGACAGTGGCAAAAACTACAGTCTTTGCGCCAGCTTCAAAAGCAGCGATTGCGGCTGTCGCCGATGCTTGCCAAGCAGCAGCCCGTTTAGGCCCAACCCCAGAAAGCTCTCGCATAGCAAATGGGATTCGCTGGATCTTGCTCACGCAGGAAGGCGCTGCCACGCTGACAATCAGCTCAGCACGCCCAGGACCATCTTGTGAGGCTTCGGTGGCGGGAACAAGAATCACGTCTGCGGCTTCAAGAATGCGCACCGCTTTGATCGTGACGAGTTCTGGATCGCCGGGGCCAACGCCTACACCAATCAATTGGCGTGCGCCGGTATGAGTCATGCCACTCATGGGGCCTCCTTGCTGGGTCCTCGCCCGTACGTAGTTAGGCTGTCGCGCGCTGTGCGTGTCTGGCTTTCCTTTGCAGGGTAACAGTGGCGGGACCGCTCCGGTTTTACACCGGATTCCGCTCATCGGCGACCCTTGGATTCTCGCATATTTATTTTCTGTATCAACGTTTGGGCTTGTCCTAGCGTGATTGGGCGCCCAGCGTTAGTCCAACCTGGCGCTAAAGGTGAACATACAGCCAACTAGCACCTAAGCTAGTGGCACGTGGGTACACTATTTATCCTGATTGCCGTCATCGTCATTGCTTTAGCATTCGACTTTACGAACGGTTTCCATGACACTGCGAACGCGATGGCAACATCGATCGCTACCGGCGCTTTGAAACCAAAAACCGCCGTGATTATCTCCGCTATCTTGAACCTCATCGGCGCATTCCTCTCTATTGAGGTCGCCCTTACCGTAACCAACAAGGTTATTGCTATCCAAGGCAAAGATGGCACTCCGCTGCCAGCCCTGATGGGTCTACCTGTCTTAGAAATTGTTCTTGCCGGCCTTATTGGCGGCGTTATCTGGAATCTTGTCACCTGGCTACTAGGTATCCCCAGTTCGTCGTCCCATGCTCTATTCGGTGGCCTCATCGGATCTGCAATCGCAGCATTGGGCTGGGGCGGGGTGCACTGGGCTAACGTCTTAAAAGCAGTGCTTATTCCCGCTGTCGCTGCGCCGGCAGTTGCCATCTTGGTATCTGCTATTGGCACTGCGTTGGTCTACTTCATTACCCGTAGCGTGCCAACAAAGTTCCGCAGCAAAGGCTTCCGCTGGGGACAGATTCTTTCTGCTTCCCTTGTTTCCTTGGCGCACGGTACTAATGACGCACAAAAGACCATGGGCGTGATTACCCTTGCATTGATCGGTGGCGGACACTGGAACTCAAGCCAAGGTATCCCGCTTTGGGTCAAGGTCCTGTGCGCACTCGCTATTGCTACCGGTACTTACTCGGGAGGCTGGCGCGTTATTCGCACCTTGGGTAAAGGGTTGGTCGAAATTGACTCTCCCCAAGGTATGGCCGCTGAGATGGCTTCCGCAGCTATCATCTTGTCCTCTTCTCATGCTGGTATGGCTCTTTCCACCACCCATGTCGCAACCGGCTCCATTTTGGGCACCGGCATCGGCAAGCGTGGCGCTAAAGTCCGCTGGGGCGTCGCTGGACGTATGGCAGTAGCCTGGCTCATCACCTTGCCTGCCGCCGCAGTTATTGGCGTACTGTGCATGGGGATCTGCAGGCTTCTTCCTGCTGTTCTTGGTGCTGGCATTAACGTCGTTCTTCTTGCAATTGTTTCGGGCTTTGTTATTTGGCGTGCCAACAAAACTAAGGTCGATCACACCAATGTCAACGATGAGTGGGACGGCGATTCTGCCGTTGCCACGGCTGAGTAGGA
>CAMQXE010000066.1 GCA_947038745.1 uncultured Propionibacteriaceae bacterium
GGTTAATTACGACTTCATCCCACGGGCCACCTACTGCCAGCCCCAAATCGGTTCTATGGGGTATTCCGAGCAGCAGGCCAAGGATAAGGGCTACGAAATCAAGGTCAGCAAGTTCCCCTTCTCCGCTAATGGCAAGGCTTGGGGGCTCGGCGAAGCTGTGGGATTCGTCAAAATGATTGCGGATGCTAAGACCAATGAAATCCTTGGCGTCCATATGATCGGTCCAGAGGTTACTGAACTATTGCCAGAGCTCATCTTGGCCCAGCAATACGATCTGCGCGCTGATGAGATCGGTCGCACGGTACACGGCCACCCATCACTATCTGAAGCGATCAAGGAAGCTGCCGAAGGTATCGTCGGGCACATGATAAACCTGTAAACTCGGCTGCTTTCACCCTGTGCTGGTGGGTTCCCCTATGGGGAACCCACCATTTTTTGCGACAATTTCATAACGTAGCCATCAGAGTTGAACTGCATCGCTACGGTTGTATACATGGCTATTACGCATATTAAAGGCACCGCGATCAATACATGCGGTGATCTACCCAAGGTTGGAGATAAGGCCCCAGCCGTCACTCTCGTCGCTGGCGATCTAAGCACTATCGCCCTCGATCAGTTTGCTGGCAAGCGCCTGATCCTCAATATCTTCCCCTCCATCGATACTGGCGTCTGCCAGGCATCAGTTCGCCACTTCAACGAGGACGCCGCCAAACTCGACAACGCTGCTGTGTTGTGTGTTTCACGCGACCTTCCGTTTGCAATGGGACGTTTCTGCGGCGCTGAAGGTATTGAGAATGTTTCCGTTGGCTCGGACTTCCGCCACACCTTCGGTGAGCAGTTCGGAGTCACTATGGTCGAGGGGCCGCTTGCTGGCTTATTGGCCCGTTCAGTAGTTGTCCTAGACGCCGATGGCGCTGTCACCTACTCAGAGCTTGTAGACGAGCTCACCAGTGAGCCTAACTATGAAGCAGCACTAGCCTCACTCATCTAATTTACAAAATGCATCTTGCTTGCCAACAATGCTTTGGCAAGCAAGATGCATATTTAACTTTAATAGGACTACTGCGCAGCTTCCACTGGCGGCTCTGCCGACCAGGGGAACACGATCCACTTATCTGTCGCAGCCCAGGTGTAGGTCGGTTCAATGATGGTGGATGGCTTACGGTAGATCACCGCAGAGCGCACATCACAGTCATAGCCTTCGAGGAGCTTTACTACTAACTCCAACGTCCGGCCAGAATCCACAACGTCATCAACAACTAGTAGCTTCTGCTCCTGGATGCACTCGGTATCTAGCAGGGGAGCGAGTAGCACTGGATCAGGCAAGGTCTCATGGACATCGGTATAGAACTCTACGTTCATGGCATCGGTGAGCTTAGTCCCCAGCATGTATGTCAGAGCCCCAGCCGGCAGCATGCCACCGCGTGCTACCGCAATAATCACATCTGGTTGCCAGCCCGAATCGGCGATTTGTTGAGCAAGCTCGCGCATCGCATCACCAAATCCCTGCCAGGTGAGAACTTCCTTATCAACAACGTCGCTGGAATCTCCATGAAAAGCCATGGCAGAAGCGTACTGGCTTTCTTCGCTCACGCCCGCCACATTTCATATTATGTCAGCATCAAAATCAGCGCTATAGAACATATCTAAGCCGTTGCAGCTCTCAACATTTAAGAGTTTTGTGAGCAACGGATTACGCCATACGCACCCGAGAGCTACATTTCTCCAGACACAACGTGCCAATAAACTCATCGATGACGCTTCAACTCGTCACAAGACAAGAAAATGACCCCTTCTCCACACTTTTCAGCCTGATCTTTATTTGTCCGATAATGTACATTATGTCATTACGTAAAGCTCGGCTCTCTCTCCAGAGCGACAACGCTAGGCTTAGCCATAACGAAAGGTGAACATGTCCTGGTGGCTTTTTGGCGTAGCCGCATTCCTCGCCGCAACGATCATCATGGTGCCGGGTTGGTGCGTACTAAGCGCATGGGGTTTTCGTGGTTTTGTCCGTGACGCATTTGCGCCCATCGTGTCGTTGAGCTGTATTTCAGTTGGTGCAGTCCTTGGCGGCGCTCTTGGTAAGGCGTGGCCGTGCGCCGTACTTGGCCTCGCAGTGCTGCTGATCGCCATCGGATACTGCTTCAGCCGAAACAAGCAGGCAATGACGCCTATTTCTATGAGCTCGCAGTGGCGCATAGCGACATTAATCGGATCGTTGTTATGGATAATTCTTTTCCTGCGAGCTCTGCCACATCCTGCTGCAATTTCACAGACCTTTGACGACGTCTTTCATCTCAACGCTGTCCGATTCATCGGGCAGACAGGCAACGCCTCGTCATTTCGACTGCAATACCTCACCTCAGCTGGTACGTCGCCGCCGTTTTATCCAGCAGCTTTCCACGATGTCGCAGCACTAGTAGCCTGGCCGCTTGGTGGCAATGTTGCAGTTGCAGTGAATGCTTGGCTTCTTATCATCGTCGCCGTTGTGTGGCCCTTTAGCCTCGTAGGTGCGGTAGCGCTCCTCAGCAATAAGGACCTTCCACGTCCACTCATCTGGGCCACAGGCTTAATATCTGCCGGATCATGCTTACTGCCCTGGTACCTGCTGAACTTCGGCGTGCTCTACCCCAACTTATTAGGCAATGTCTGTATCCCTGCCGCCGTCGCTGCACTCTTGATCTGGCTAGGGCTAGCTCCCCAACCAGCTCAACTCACCCCAAAGAGCGCTTTCTTGCTTGGCCTACTCATGGCCCCTGGGATCGCTTTTGCTCACCCCAGCACGATTCCACTGCTTGGCCTCATCGCCGTCGTGGGATTATCTGAAAGATTACTCCAGCAACGCACTATCTGGTCGCTGCTGAGCCTATCTGCGAGTGCTATTGGTGTCGCGTTACTATGGCAGAAATTACGTCCAGAGCGTCAAAACTTTGAGCCACCTCTCCCCCTAATCCAGGCTGCACTACGAGCTCTATGCGGTATCACTATCACTGGCGGTTTTAGCGTCAGCGTGCTCATGCTATTTGCCTTGATAGGGGCAATTACCGAGTTACACAACCGACGTCTAACCCTAACGCTGAGTTGGATCGGACTGCTTGGGCTAAGCATCGTAGCCATGGGCTATCCCGGTGGCCGAATCCGTTGGCTACTTACTGGAGTGTGGTACCAAGACGCTTTCCGAATGAGTACACTCGCTGCCCCGCTCACTCTTATTCTGGCCGTTCTAGGTATTGCTTGGATCACTCGTCGAAGTGCCGCGCTATTGCCTTGGGACATAGCACCTGCTCTAGCCGTAGGTATCTGCACGGCCTTGGCCCTATACTCCCCAAGCCTTACTGAACAACGGGGCCTAGTCCGGTCACAATTTACTCAGACACCGACCAGCGCACTGCTGACCACCAACGAGCAAGCACTACTTGACCGTATTCCAGCTCTAGTTCCCGCCGATGCGGTCATTGCAGGTAATCCCATTACAGGTACGGCATTGGCCTATGCACTCAGTAATCGCACTGTGCTTTTTCCCCATATGTGGACGACGGATACCCCAGTACGTATCGCTGCCCGTGAACGCCTCAATACTGTTGCCACGGACCCATCGCTATGCCCACTATTGCGTGCTGAGCGGGTGAGCTATGTCCTTGATTTCGGGCAACGATCAGTCCTGGGGCAAGTCCATGAACAATGGACTTTTCCTGGCCTTCAACTAACTGAATCGACTCCTGGATTCACACTCATCGAAGGTCATGGAGATGCCAAGCTCTACAAAATCACTGCGTGCAATTAACCCGGAATGCTGTCGATATAACACCAGCGCCAGTCCTCCCCTGGTTCAAAACTACGCATCACAGGGTGCCCGGTCTGTGCAAAATGTGCAGCTGCATGCTGCCCTGCTGACAAATCACAGCAACCAACATGACCACACTCAACACAAATCCGAAGGCTCTCCCAATGCTCACCGAGGTCCAGACAATCTGCACAACCATCAGGGGTAAGAGGCACAAGCACCCGATCATCGTCAGCAAGGCGCAGATGCTCACAATCGCCTTGGAAATATTCTGGAACTGACAAGATCTTTTCCATTGCTGCAGCTTTACGGCGAACCAAGGTACTCAGCATCGCTTCTTCGACGTCACAATCACCTAATGCTTGGGCCAAGGTTTCAGAATCAACTAATCCTTTATCGCGCACTTTAAGTAGCAAGGTTCGCTCTGCTTGCAACATCTCCAGTCGTAGTCTTCGGTAGGAATCCGACGGTGTCTCCGCATCACTCTCTGCGCTCAATCGTTCCCAGGCTGAATGCCTGCGGCGCTCCATCCGAGCATGAAGTTCTGACACGACATCGGCAGATATCTCGGAATCTACTAGTTCGAGTAAACGTCCCTCACCGGTATCAGCGACCCGCTCAATTAAAATTGCTCGTTGCAACGCTGATTCACGCGGATCATCGCCAGCAAGGCGTGCTGTTCTAGCAACAATCGGCAATGTTGCGCCCTGGATTAATAACGTACCTGCTACAACGACGAGCGCTAGGAGTACCAGCAAATCACGATGCGGCGCACTTATCGGTATAGAGAGCACAGCCGCGAGCGTGACCACTCCACGCATCCCTGCCCAGCTTAGGATGCTGGCCTCCCCTACCGCTTCATGCCGCGACATTCCCGGCAGTCGCCATAACGGCATCGTGGCAAAGATATAGAGGGCACGGATCAGAATCACTGCGCAAAGAGTCAGCAACGCTACCGGAACAATTGTGTCGATTCCATAGCTACGTTGCACTCGGGTAAAAATGCCGAATGCTTGTAGACCAACGAGGAAGAACACGGCATTTTCCAAGATGAACTGAATTGCTCTCCAGGTGGTGCGCTCGGATAGCCGTGACTGAGCGTCTTGAAAGGTATAGGCATGGTGGCCCAACAGCACACCACACATGACCGTGGCTAAAACGCCAGAAGAATGTAACGCTTCGGCTGGCAGATAGGCGATCCATGGGCAGATAAATGACAGCGCAGTGTCATCAACGCTTGCTGTCATAAGTTTGCGCACCTGTGCAATGAGCCAATAGGCCATGATGCCAAGGCCTATTCCACCGCCTGCTGCCCAGAGAAATTGCAATCCAACATGCCACACGGTGACGCCACTAGCCAAGGCCAAGATACCCATCCGGACTAAGACCAGGGCTGTTGCATCGTTGAAAAGTGACTCCCCTTCAAGCAGGGTGACCAGCTTTTTCGGCATCCCGATGTTCTTTGCAATAGTTGTTGCCGCCACAGCATCAGGCGGAGCTACAACACCGCCAAATGCTAGAGCCAATGGCAGCGGAATATGTAGTTGCCACCACAGCAGCAGCCCCACTCCGATAGCCACCACCAGCACATGCCCGATAGAGAGCAGAGCGATCCCCCGCACATGCGTTTTCAGATCAATGAGCGAGGTTTTAATCGCCATCGAATAGAGCAGTGGCGGCAAAAACCCCAACAAGATAACCTCAGCTGGGATAGTGATTGGCTCCACGATAGGAAGCCAGCCAACCACTATGCCAGCAACAGTCAAGAGCAATGGTGCCGAGAGGTTCAAACGTCGAGAAATCCCAGAAAACAAGACGACAGTTGCAATAATTGCTACCACAGCTGCAGCCCAGGTCATTATCGCGTCCTTTTCATCTCATCATGGATATGGATCAATCAGGTTTCCCCGACTGATTAGGGCTGATCAAGGACAAAGACCGCGATCTCATCAAGCATTTCTACGAGAGCTTCTGGTTGTCCAGTCCAGACCTGCCGAGCTGTTGGTAAGCCAGCCACCAGCATGGATGCGGTAAGTTCATCAATCAGCATCGTGCGCGGAGCCGGACGCTGGGCAACTGCCCGAGCCTGGCCGCGCAGTGATTGGCTTAATCCTTCCCACCAGGATTGAAGTTGCTCAGTTGTCACCATATCTCCAGCATGACAGATACTCACAAACTCCGACACTTTACGGCAGAGACGACAACGGCGGCAGTAGCTATTGCGCTACCACCGCCGTCGACGAACTCTTCTTATGCGTTACTTGCCGATTTCACTCAGCATGCGGATCGTTACAGCGATCATGTTCTCAATTTCAGAGATTGCCACTGATTCGTTCGGGCCGTGAATCATGGCGAACTCGGAATCTTGAACGCCCCAGATCACTGCTTCTGAACCAGGGCTAGTTCCGACGAAGCTATTGACCAGCGGAATCGATCCGCCAGAGCCCAAGGCCTCGGCCTTGACGCCGTAGACCTCTTCCATAGCAGCCATAGCCGCCTGCTGGAAGTGCCCCTTCTCATCAGCGAGGAAGCCATTACCACAACCGCCCTCATCAAACTCAACCTTGACACCCAGCGGAGCATGATCGGCTAGGAAGGCCTTGAGAATAACCAGCTCCTTCTCCGGATCAGCGCCAGGAGCAACACGCAGCGAAACGCGAGCGCTAGCCTTGGGGTTCAACGCATTCGAGCACTTATCAATCGGAACACCATCAATGCCGATAACCGTGGCAGCAGGCTTAGACCAAAGACGATCTTGAATTGGTCCTTCGCCCATCAGTTCCACGCCAGGTAAGCTACCTGAGTCAGCGATGACCTGCTCAGCAGTCATCTCGGCGCCGTCCCAATGGAACTCATGCAAACCTGGGATCACAGTGGAGCCATTATCGTCATACATTGCCGAGAGCATCTTGAGCAG
>CAMQXE010000067.1 GCA_947038745.1 uncultured Propionibacteriaceae bacterium
AAGGACAATGGCGGCATCGACGGCATGCGCGAGAATGCTCTCAAGCGCTCCGGTTTGGTCTACGACTTCCTCAAGGAGTCGAAGCTCTTCAAGCAGGTTGCTGACGATCAGTCCCGTTCCATCATGAACGTCACTTTCGCTACTGGCGATGAGGAACTCGACGCACTGTTCGCCAAGGAATCTGCTGCAGCCGGTATGAGCAACCTCAAGGGCCACCGTTCCGTCGGCGGCATGCGTGCGTCGATGTACAACGCTATGCCGATCGAGGGCGCTGAATACCTGGTCAAGTTCATGAAGGAATTTGAAGCTAAGCACGCTAAGTAAGTACTACTCGCTGCCGGTGCCGCGTCGCTGTCCGTTATGGATATGCTCGCGGCCTCGGCAGCGATCCCTATCCAACGTCGTATAAGGAGATTCACATGGTTCGCATTCTGGCTGCTGACGGCATGGAAGCCGCGGCGGTATCGAAGCTTGAAGAGCTCGGTTTTGAGGTCGAGCAGAAGTTCTATGAGCCGGAGGCACTTGCCGAGAAGGTCAAGGAGATCGACGTCTTGTGCGTCCGTTCCGCAACCAAGGTTCGCCAGCCCATCATTGATGCTGCCAAGGAAGCCGGTCAGCTCAAGCTCGTCATTCGTGGTGGCGTTGGCGTCGATAACATTGACGTCAAGTACGCCGAAGAAAACGGCATTGCTGTGCGTAACACGCCCAAGGCATCGTCGGCTTCGGTTGCTGAGCTCACGCTCATGCACATGCTCATGATGGCTCGTTTTGGTCAGGCTGCTGCGGTCACGATGACCAATGGCGAGTGGAATAAGAAGAAGTACGAGGGCATTGAGCTTGGCGGCAAGACCTTGGGTCTGGTCGGCATGGGCCGTATTGCCCGCGAGATTGCTATGCGCGCTCACGCTATCGGCATGAAGATCATCTACACCGACATTCTTGGTGAGATGAAGGACCTGCCGGAGTACACCTTCATGTCGATGGAGGACGTGCTCAAGAATGCGGACTTCATTTCGCTGCACATCCCGAAGCCGGCCGACAAGCCGTGCCTCATTGGTGCTGCTGAGATCGCCACGATGAAGGACGGCGTCTTCTTGGTCAATGCTGCTCGTGGTGGCCTCATCGACGAGAACGACCTATGCGACGCGCTCGATTCGGGCAAGGTCACCGCTGCCGGTCTGGACGTTTTCGCTGAAGAGCCCACGACCAATGAGCGTGTTCTTAAGCACAACGCCATCTCCAAGACCCCGCACATCGGTGCTGCCACGAAGGAAGCCCAGGAGCGTATTGGCGAAGAGATCGTCTCCATCATTTCCGAGTTCTTCGCAAAGTAAGGAACCCATCCATGGTCACCATCAAGCCGTTCCGCGCCTACCGGCCAACGCCCGCACTTGCTGAGCAGGTTGCGGCTTTGCCGTACGACGTCATGAACTCCGAGGAAGCCCGCGACATGGTCAAGGGTAACCCGTACTCGTTCCTTCACGTCGATAAGGCCGAGATTGATCTGCCTGAGTCGGTAGATCACTACAGCAGCGAGGTTTACGAGAAGGCTGCCGCGAACATTCAGAAGATGATCGCTGAGGGCACCTACATTCACGATGCCTCGCCTTGCTTCTACATTTACCGTCTGATTATGGACGGTCGTGCACAAGATGGCCTCGTGGCTTCTTCCAGCGTTGATGACTACGTCAATAACGACATCAAGAAGCATGAGCTGACTCGCGCCGCAAAGGAAGAAGATCGTATTCGCCACGTCGATACGACTGATTTCCACACCGGCCCGATCTACCTCACCTACCCTGATGTTTCTGAGGTCAATGTCATCATCGAGGATTGGAAGAAGAAGACCCCGGTCTACGATTTCACTGCCGACGATGGCATTCAGCATGTCGTGTGGGTCATTGATGACAAGGCCATCGTGGAGAAGCTGACGGCACTCTTTGCCAAGCTGCCTGCTACCTACATTGCTGATGGTCACCACCGTTCGGCGTCGGCAGCCAAGGTTGGCTTGCGCCGTCGTGAGCGTGCAGGCGTAGAGGGCGACACCGGCGAGGAGTACAACAACTTCCTTTCTGTGCTGTTCCCAGCCTCACAGCTCAAGATCTACGACTACAACCGCGTCGTCAAGGATCTCAACGGGCTTAGCGCTGAAGAGTTCATGGCCAAGGTTGAGGCCGCTGGCTTCACGATCTCGAAGTTCGCTGGAGAGGGCCAATACCGCCCCGAGGATCGTCATATGTTTGGCATGTTCCTCGACGGCACGTGGTACAAGCTGGTCTTTGATGCAGCCAAGGTTGATGAGTCTGATCCCATCAAGCGTCTCGACGTTGATCTGCTCCAGAAGAATCTCCTGGAGCCGATTCTGGGCATTGGCGATCCGCGCGTCGATGAGCGCATCGACTTTGTTGGTGGCATCCGTGGGCTTGCCGAGTTGGAGCGTCGCTGCGCCACCGATATGAAGGTTGCGTTCGCTATGAATCCCACCTCGATGCAGGATCTGTTTGATATTGCTGACTCGGGCAACATCATGCCGCCGAAGTCGACGTGGTTCGAGCCGAAGATGCGTTCAGGTATCTTCTTGCACTCGTTGACGGAGAAGTAAACCGTTTCTATTCCTGTGCCCCCGGTCTCATTATGGTTCCGGGGGCACAGGTGTTTCTTGGCTTAGTACAAGTTATGTAGATTGTGAGGTGAGCCGCTTTTGAGATTCTCATACGCATGGTTTCAGCATGATACGTGACTGGCACGTACTTCGAGATAGGCGCTGCATGCAATCTGCTTTACGCTTAAGTACATGCGCCGAACTGCCCTTGTTATCCTCAGCCTCATATTGCTACTCACCTGCGCTTGGGTGATCGGCGGACCATTTATCGCACTGCATAACGTGCTGGTTGCTTTCCAGACGGTTGGCATCTTCCAGACCATCGTCGTGGGCTTAGCTGTGGCGTGGGTGCTCCTGGCCCTTGTCGCGCAATGGCTCCAACCGCAGCGTCATCAAGGACCACTTATCTGGGCCTTTCTTACGCTTTTCGCTATCGGGGGAATCTTCTACGGCTTATCGGTGTATGAGTTTTACCCGTCGAACCCGCATGTCTGGCCGTCTATCTTGGAGATGTGGGGCTTCCCGCTCGTAGGGGCACGGACGATCTTTGTCTGGAGTATGTACATCACCGTGATTTCTGGCGCTTGTGGCTGTCTGCGCACACTCATCGGTGTCTGGGCTGGATACCGGAACTGGCAGACAAAGCGGCTTGCCACTGTCTAAAGCTCACTATTTCTCATTAATGTCCAATAGCTAAGACCGCACAGTAGGCTGGTTCCATGCGCGTCGGGATTCTCACTGCCGGTGGCGACGCTCCCGGCCTCAATGCAGCCATCCGTGGCTTCGGTAAAGCAGCAATTCACGAACATGGCATGGAGCTGGTTGGCTTCCGTGACGGGTTCCGCGGCTTGGCCGAAAATCGCACCATTGATATCGATAGTCACTCGCTGTCGAATATCTTGACCCAGGGCGGCACGCTGCTTGGGACATCACGCGACAAGATTCATCGCATGATGGTCAATGGTAAGAGCACCGATATGATTCCGGTGGCCAAGAAGGTCTACGAAGCAAACCGGCTCGATGCGCTTGTCTGTTTGGGTGGCGGTGGTACCTCCAAGAATGCGAACCGACTTGCCAAAGCAGGAATGAACGTTATTCAGTTGCCAAAGACCATTGATAACGACATCCACGGGACCGATATGAGTTTCGGGTTCCATACAGCTCTAGAAATTGCTACCGAAGCCGTCGATCGGCTCCACTCGACTGCGCATAGTCACCATCGCATTATCCTGGCCGAGATCATGGGGCACCGGGCGGGTTGGCTGGCCCTCGGCGCAGGTATCGCCGGCGGAGCCGACGTCATTCTGCTACCCGAAGTACCATTCAACGTCGATTCCATTGCCGAATCCATTGAACGCCGTCGTGAGCATGGTCATAACTTCTCAGTAGTGGCCGTGGCTGAAGGCGCTCGCAACGCCAAAGATGCACAAAATATGGCAGAGGTTGAACGTCGAGTTAAAGAGGCTCGTTCGCTTCGCTCGATAATACAGGCCAAAAAGCAGAAGAAAAAACTCGAAGCAAGCCACCGTGATAGTACCTTCAGGCTTGCTACACAGCTTGAGGCCGCAACTGGTCTGGAGTCCCGCGTTTCTATCTTGGGCTACATTCAGCGCGGTGGTACTCCCTGCGCAGCGGATCGGCTATTGGCTACCCGGTTGGGTAGCTATGGCGCAGACCTTGTGGCCCAGGGAAAGTTCGGTTGCATGGTCGCCATGAAGGGTGACTCGGTTACGTCAATTCCCTTGGAAAAAACTGTTGGCAAGGTCAAATATGTTCCTACCGATCACCCGTGGATCAAAACTGCTCGGGAAGTGGGAACCTCGCTAGGTGAGTAGCGGGAAAGATAGATCGGGTTTTAACCTGTCTACAGGTTAAATCCAGATCTTTATTTGCAGATAGCGGCCGCTAACTGGCGTAACAAGGTGTCAGCCTGGGCGTAGGACTTGGCTAAGTTTGGTTCCACGCCGATCAGAGTTGAGACTTTACTGATACCTAGTTGACGCAGTTCATCGCGATTGAGTTTGTTGCGGCCGCATACTGCGGCGACTGGAATACCGCGAGCTGCTGCCCTTCGCGCCACGCCAGAGATAGTTTTTCCGCTCAGCGTTGAAATATCGAGCGCACCCTCACCTGTAATGACGAGATCCGCATGATCTAGGTGGTCATCAAAATCAACGTGATCAAGCACGAAATCCACCCCAGAAGTGCGCTTGGCCCCCAGCGCTTGTAACGCATAACCAGCGCCACCGGCTGCTCCTGAGCCAGGTTGCGCACGGAAATTTGTGCCAGTGGCAGCATCGATAAGATCAGCGATATGGGCTAGCACCGGATCTATGTCGTGCCATTCATTAGCCCGCAAACCCTTCTGCGGCCCGAATACTGCCGCTGCTCCTTGCGCACCAAGTAACGGGTTATCAACATCGGCAGCTACGATCAGTTCGGTTGCGGTGAGATCAGGTAACCCGGAAAGATCGACGCTGGCGACACGGCGGAGTTGCTCTATTCCGGTACCCGTAGGGCGCCCATTTCGATCAAGGAATACCGCACCCATTCCCTGTAACATCCCAACACCGGCATCAGTTGATGCGGAGCCGCCTAACCCGATTGTTAAAATTCGTGGCGCAGTCCCAAGAGCTCGATTGATGAGCCTGCCTAGTGGTTTAGACGTCGCAGCCAAAGCAGCAAGATGGCCGCGACGTCGCGCTTGTGCCAACCCGCATACCGCTGCTAACTCGACGACAGAGTGATCATTGTGACGTGCCCAGCCGGACTCGATTCGGGTAAATCCTGCAGCAGCTAGCGCTGCAATAGTGCCATCTCCGCCGTCAGCGACTGGGCAGCTCACTGCTTTTGCGCCAGCATCGCGCACCCCGGCAGCAATTGCTCGCGCGACTTGGACGTTCGTGAGTGACCCCTTGAACTTGTCCGGTGCGACAACGACCTTCATGCCTACAGCCTAATCATCAAGACTAGTGATTCTGTTCAGCCCACCAGGTACGTAGCTCAGCTTCAGCAACCTCAGCCCCCAGCGGTCCAGCGTCGAGACGTCGCTCAAGCAAGAAGTTATACGCCTTACCTACGGCGGGGCCAGGCGCGATACCTAGGATCGTCATGATCTGATCACCATTGAGATCAGGGCGGATTGCGTCTAATTCTTCCAGTTCCGCGAGCGCCGCAATACGTTCTTCGATGTGGTCATAGGCGCGCCGCAATGCTGCGACTTTGCGCTGATTGCGTGAAGTACAGTCAGCACGAGTCAGCATATGGAGACGTTCCAGTTGTTCACCAGCATCACGGACGTAACGCCGCACCGCAGCATCGGTCCATTCACCCTCAGAATAACCATGGAACCGCAGATGTAACTCGATGAGCTTTGCCACAGCCTTGATCTCATCAGCGGAATAATGCAGTGCAGTCATTCGCTTTTTGGCCATCTTTGCCCCGACCAGATCATGGTGGTGGAAAGTGACCTTTGCTGCCTCAAACTTGCGGGTGCGAGGCTTGCCTATGTCATGAAGTAGCGCTGCAAGGCGGTTAATGAGGTCGGGCTCGTGGCCGCGCTCCTTCTCCAAGACTATGGCCTGCTCTACAACAGTCAGGCTGTGTTCGTAGACGTCCTTGTGGCGTTGATGCTCATCGACGGTGAGTTTCAGTGCGGGCAATTCTGGCAACACGATTTCGGCGATACCAGTCTGTACCAGTAGGTCTAGACCTGCTCGCGGGTTGGGGGAAAGCAGCAGCTTGTTGAGTTCATCACGGACGCGTTCTGCCGAAATGATGTCGATACGCCCGGCCATATCGGTCATCGCTGCCACAACCTCGGGGACTGGCGTAAAACCAAGTTGTGATGCGAACCGTGCGGCTCGCATCATTCGTAGTGGGTCGTCGGAGAAGCTGATCTGGGGGGCAGCAGGGGTGCGAATTTCTCCGCGAGCTAGATCAGCAAGCCCGCCGTAAGGATCAATAAAACTTTGATCAGACATATCGATCCCCATCGCATTCACGGTGAAATCGCGACGGATCAGATCACCTTCAAGGGTGTCACCAAAAACGACGTCAGGCTTGCGCGAATCGGGATGGTATGTGTCGGCGCGGTAGGTC
>CAMQXE010000068.1 GCA_947038745.1 uncultured Propionibacteriaceae bacterium
TCAGAGCCCCTCCTCGCAATAACCTAATTAGTGCTGGTGCCCAGCGGCCTCGTCAGCGTCTTCCTTCTTTTCCACCACAAGTGTTTCTGTGGTCAATAGGAGAGAAGCAATAGAAGCAGCGTTAGCCAGCGCTGAACGCGTCACCTTCACTGGATCGATAACGCCAGCCTCAAGGAGGTTGATGTATTCGCCCGTCGCAGCGTTGTAGCCCGAGCCCGGCTCCATCTCCGCAACCTTCGAGGTCACGACGTAGCCCGGCACGCCACCGTTCTCAGCGATCCAACGCAGCGGCTCAGCGACAGCCTTACGGATGAGCTCCACGCCAGCCTTCTCGTCACCGACAAGACCTAGACCATCCTTGAGCACGCGGGATGCGTGAATAAGTGCAGAGCCGCCACCAGCGACGATGCCCTCTTCGATAGCAGCGCGGGTAGCCGAGACTGCATCTTCGATACGGTGCTTGGTTTCCTTGAGCTCAACCTCAGTAGCCGCACCGACCTTGATGACGCACACGCCACCGGCGAGCTTAGCGATCCGCTCCTGGAGCTTCTCACGATCCCAATCGGAATCTGATGCGGAAGCCTCATTGCGAAGCTGAGCAACGCGTGCTTCCACGCCAGCCTTCTCGCCAGCGCCATCAATGATCGTCGTGGTGTCCTTGGTGACGACGACCTTAGCCGCACGACCGAGAACCTCCAGACCGACCTGATCGAGCTTCATGCCGAAGTCAGAGCTGACAACCTGGCCACCGGTCAGGATCGCCATATCCTCAAGCATCGCCTTACGACGATCACCAAAGGCTGGGGACTTAACTGCAACCGAAGTGAAGGTGCCACGAATCTTGTTCACCACAAGAGTCGAGAGCGCTTCGCCATCAACATCTTCAGCGATGATGACAAGCTGGCCCTTTGCCGCGATGACCTTCTCGAGCAGCGGAAGCAGCTCAGCCATCGAGGAAATCTTGCCCGAGTTGAGCAGGATGTAGGGGTTCTCCAGCACCGTCTCCATACGGTCAGAATCGGTGACGAAGTAAGGGCTCAGGTAGCCCTTGTCGAACTGCATACCTTCGGTGAAGTCAAGCTCCGTACCGAACGTATTGGACTCATCAACGGTGATAACGCCGTCCTTGCCGACCTTGTCAAAGGCGTCAGCAATGAGTTTGCCGATCTCTCCATCACGAGATGAGATCGTGGCTACGTTAGCCATATCGGCTGTGGTCTCAATCGGCTTAGCGATAGCGCGAAGCTCGGTCGTGATGGCTTCAACAGCCTTATCGATACCGCGCTTGAGACCCATCGGGTTCGAGCCAGCAGCGACCGACCGTAGACCTTCGTGAACCATAGCCTGAGCAAGCACCGTAGCCGTCGTCGTACCGTCACCGGCGACATCGTTGGTCTTGGTAGCAACCTCTTTAGCTAGCTGTGCACCCAGATTCTCGTACGGATCGTCAAGCTCTACCTCACGAGCAACGGTGACACCGTCGTTGGTGATGGTCGGAGCGCCATAGGCCTTGTCGATCACGACGTAACGGCCCTTGGGGCCGAGGGTGACCTTCACGGTGTTGGCGAGGGTATCGACGCCACGCTCTAGCGAGCGGCGCGCTTCCTCGTCGAACTGAAGGATCTTAGGCATGAGTTACCTGCCTTACTTAACGATGACAGCGAGGATGTCGCGAGCATTCAGGAGTAGGTACTCCTCGCCCGAGTACTTAACCTCAGTGCCGCCGTACTTAGAGAAGATGACAACGTCGCCCTCGGCAACGTCCATCGGAATACGGTTACCGTTGTCATCGACGCGGCCTGGGCCAGTCGCAATGACCTTGCCCTCCTGCGGCTTTTCCTTGGCGGTATCTGGGATGACAAGACCGGAAGCGGTGGTCTGCTCGGCTTCGAGCGGCTGAACGAGGATTCGATCCTCGAGCGGCTTGATCGTGACTGACACGTTCAAACCCCTTTCACGTAAGTGGTTGGACATTCGAAGGCCGGGGCGTCGTCGCGGGTGAGCGTCCCTGCCATTGGCACACTCACATGGAGAGTGCTAAGCCCAAATCTAGCGTGTGGTTAGCACTCAATCAATTGGAGTGCCAAAACTAGCCTAGAAAATAGGATCGCTACGTTACTTTTCCGCTCCAGAAACAGTCTTTTCTGGGCCCCACTCCAGCGTGCGAATGTCACGCGAAATAAGAGCAGACGCTCCCACCACCGCAAGGCCGATGGCGCAGATGACCATTGCCGGACGAGCACCCCAGAAGGTAGCCGCCGGGCCAGCGATCAACAAGCCAATCGGGCCAAGCATCAATGAACCCATCGCGTCATACGAGCTGACCCGGGATAGGGAATCTTCGGGTACCACGCGCTGCATCATCGTCATCCACAGCACATCGAATAGTGAGAAAGCCGCTCCCATCGGCACTGCTGAAGCAATGACCGTCCACAGCGGAGCACCAATGCCGAGCAACAAGAACGGAATCCAGATCGTTACAGCCGTCAGCAATACACCAAGCAGGATAGGCCGACGTGGACGCCAACGTAGCGCGATGAGCACGCCACATATGTCACCCAAGGCTTCTCCGGTCAAGATAAGCGACCAAGGCTCTGGACCGCCAAGGAACTCATCGGCGATAACTGGGCCAATCACCGCGTGTACCGCGTTGAAGAAGAGGATCAACATGGACCACTGCAATACGACGACCCACAGCCACTGATGTTTTGTGAACTCGCCCCACCCATCGCGTAGATCAGCGAACATGCCACCCGACTCGGTTCCACTCTCGGATTGACGCGGTTTCAGAGCAACAGCACAGAAGGAACAGCCCAAATAGCACAAGGCGCTCACAAGCAATGCCCACGCACCGCCGACAAGGGCCGTCACCGCACCGCCAGCAACCACGCCAACGATACGAGCCAGTCCCGCAGCAAACGACAAAATTGCATTACCTTGTTGCAGTTCAGTTGGTGGGATGATCTGCGGAATCAGACCCGACGTCGCGGGCCAACCGATAGCACCAGCAATACCCGATGCCGTTGCAGCAGCGCAGAGAAGAACCGTGTTATCGACATGGTGACCGATTAGCCAGGCCAACACAGCATAGGCAGCAAATGCCAAAAACTGGCTGACGAATAGCACCTTCTCGCGGGGGAAACGGTCAGCAATAACTCCACCGACAAGAACAAAGATGACCATTGGTATTGCTTCGGCTGCAAGAACAATCGACAGCAAACGCGCATTCCCATGAGGAAGATGGAGCACGCCGAAAGCAAGCGCCACCGGGGCAAATGCCATCCCGAACATTGAGAGGAATCGTGCGAGAAATAGTAGGCCAACACCAGGCTGACGTAATAAGGCAAAATCTTTTCGCCAGGAACTCAAGAAAAAAGCACCCCTCTAGTTAATAGCTAGAGTCTACACCTTGCTTACTCGCTGACAGACATAGGCCTGAGCGCCGCTAGGGGTCGGGCTAAGGATTAGCGTCGCCTGATTTTTCCCTTTGGGCTTGAGTTGTTTGCGCAGTAGCGCAGGATCAACGTCGATCCCGCGCTTCTTGATCTCTAGCGTTCCGATACCGTTCGCGGCCACCCATTGGCGTAGCGCCTTCTCCTTGTACGGCAGCACCTCTACCATGGCAAAAGACGTGAGCCACGCGCTGTCGGCGGGGGCGTCACTGGTGAGGTACGCAACATGCGGATCAAGTGCTGATGCGCCAATTTCAGCAGCTAGTTGTGGCACGAGCTTGGCACGTATTGCAGCACCATCTGGTTCATGAATGAACCCTCGCACATCCGTAACCGCTGGAGCTAGCGTGCCGTCGTAGACTAACCGCTCCCCCGACGGAAGATGAGTAGCAGCAAGACCTGTTCCATAGCCTGACCACAGTCCACATTCCACCACATCGCCGCCGTCACTGACCCACTCAGCAAGAGCCGTCGAAGGCAGGAGCGAGCGATCAAGACCTGGGCCAAGTTTGGCGCAGCCCTGATGAGCTGCAAGTGTCGCAAGCGTGAACTCCCACGATGGAGTTAGCTGTCGGTGATCCCACGTACGGCCTTTTGCGCTACGACGTGCCGGATCAAGAAATACGGCAGAAGTTTCTGAGATAGGAACTGATGTAGCGTCAGAAGTGATGACATCAGCGCCAGGGAGATTAGCGCGCGCAAACTGCGCGGTTACTGGATCACGTTCAATGGCCGTCACCGCAATACCGGCGTCAAGGAAAGCCCTCGCATCTGCACCTATGCCGCAGCCAAGATCAACAACATGGCTCCAGCCCAACTCCAGGTAACGGGCAGCCCGCCACTGAGCAACCCGGCTCCGGGAGGCCTGCTCTAGTCCATCGCGAGTAAAGAACAGCTCCCGCGCCAGGTTCCCAAACTTACCTACTGCCTTACGGCGCAGCGTTTCTTGCGTTAGCGCCTCGGCAGCGATTTCAGCGCTGACGTGTTGGCGCAGCATCGTCGCCGCTGCCAGCGATGCAGGATCATCGACGCCTGCAGCAAGTTCTAATGCAACCGCCCCCTGCGCGGTAAAAAGCACGCTCATCGGACGATGGAAACCCGGTCAGCGATGACGTGATCATTGTCGTAGGGCAAGACCATGTGCCACTGGCGGGGGTCATCGTCAAAGACATACGGCAAGAAGAAAGCATCTCCGTCATACATCGGCAACTGCGTTATGGTTTCCAACTCATGCCAGACAAGATCTCCTTCGACATTGCGCTCAGGGATCTGCCCTTCCCATTCAGTGATGAGGAAAACAAACCCAAAAGCCCCGGCCCCGTCTGCGCCAAAGCCCGGCCAGTTGATCGTGCCGCGCAAAACCATCTGCGTGACGTCGATATTGGCTTCCTCGCGAAGTTCTCGCTTCATACCCGAGACAGGGTCCTCATCGGGTTCCAGCTTTCCGCCAAGCCCATTCCATTTGCCCAGTTGTTCATCATCAGGACGGGCATTGCGATGAACGAGAAGCACCTGTCCATCACGGACAAGATAACCAAGAGTTCCCAGGCGAGGTGTATAAGGCATAGGCTGAGCGTACCGCTACGATAACGCCATGACCGAGATTCGCAACGGCGCTGCTCCCACTATTCGCACTGCAAATAAAGCCATTATTATTCGTGATGGCAAGCTGCTTTGCACCGTCAATGCAGCTCCGCGCGAAGGATTTGAAGAGTTCTATATGCTCCCTGGCGGTGGTCAAGAATGGGGCGAAAATCGTCACGAAGGTCTCATCCGCGAGTGCCAGGAAGAAATTGGTTGCACGGTTGAGCCCAACGAGATTGCGTGTTTGCGAAGCTACATCGGCGCACACCACGAGTTCGCCAGATTTGATAGTGAATTCCACCAAGAAGAGACGTTCTGGTTCGCTTCCCTTGCCGAAGGTGATGAGCCGTCGTGGGATCCCGCTACAGGTGACCACTGGCAAACCGGAATCAGGTGGATCCCAGTAACGGAGCTTGGCGAATACCCGTTCTACCCACAGGCACTCGCTATGTGGCTAAACCTGCCCGCCGATCAGCGCCCGCTCTACCTCGGCGATAAGAACTGAGATTTGTAGATCCAGATTTAACCTGAGTACAGGTTAAATCTGGATCTATGTTTGGCACAGCCCACAATCCCTGCCCAGCCGCGTGACTGAAGCACCGCGCCAACCTGATCTGCCACCGCGCATGGCTGCCGACGAACATCCCAATAGCCATACCGCAAAGTCATCACTCCACAACTGGCATTGGCGTTATCGCGATAAAGATCTCGGAAAGCCCCGTGCCCGGTATGTCCTTTGCGGCCATCGAGTTCAACAATGACGCCGTACTCTTCGTAACCGACATCGACAAAACCCGTTGTCGTACGTAGCTGACGCTTCCCTACCGGTAGGCTATGAGCCCGTTCCACTCGACGAAGATAATCCACTTCTAATGGGCTACGTGCTCCCACTCCCACATCATGAAGCGCTGCGAGTAGCTGGGCTCGTCGCGGGATTCTATAGCTAGCCTCCACTGCTCGGAGCAACCGCTGCGGCGAAGTTGCTCGCCTGAATAAGGCTTCGCTGATGAGCGTGACGAACTGTTCCTCGTCAAGATGAGGCCACTCATCGAGAAGCGCAACCTCCGTCGCGGCTAGGCTCATATCGCCATAACCACGTCGAATCCCCCGGCGCATGTACCATCGCTGGGTATTGCGCCGCTCTTGCGATGAGTAGATCTCGATGGGATAAGCCGGATTAGTCATAATTCCCCGCTGTGCCAAGGCCCAACGCCCGGTGATGACAGCACCTTGACCGCCGTAGAGCAGCCCGCCCCATAGCCAGGTTTTGGCTGTTGGTGCGGCAATGCTATAAATCCCCGAGGCTAGTTGGACCCATCCACCATGATCGAGGAGCCGCGCCAAAGAATTAGTCCAAGCCCCAGAGCCTGTTGCCGAGAGATAGCCCCACCTTGATGGGACGCCAGTTGCAGCAAGTCTGCTGCTGGATCGATACGAGTTCTCACACTTATATAAGCCAGAAAATGACCCGGTTTGTGACACCCTAGAGAAAAAATTTACAAACAAGGATCGGGTTTGAACCTGAGTACAGGTTAAAACCCGATCCTTAAAGGGACTTTAGTAGGCCACAACCTGGCTGACCGGCAATGCCGAGTTGGCGCCCAACGTCAATGGCGAAGGGGACAGCCCTTCATTAACCACCTGAACGCACAGCGCAGCGATCATT
>CAMQXE010000069.1 GCA_947038745.1 uncultured Propionibacteriaceae bacterium
GAAGTGGATCGGCCTGGGCTAGATCGGCAGCAGTCCGTATTCGTAGGGCCGATATAGCTTGGGCGGTACGCCGACCAATACCCCAGACATCGCTGACTTCGGTTAGCTGTAGTGCTCGTAGGATCTGCTCCGGTTTTGCGGCTGTAATGTCAAGCACCTCCGAGCCATTTAATTTGGCCCAGTGCTGTGCCTGCTTGGCGAGAGTTTTTGTTGTTCCGATCCCTACGGAGACCGGGAGCCCGGTGCGACGCCAGACGTCGACTTTGATCTGCTCGGCAGTTAGCCGCGAGTTGCCTGGCAGAGTGATAAAACATTCGTCGATGGAGTACTGCTCTACCTGTGGCGAGAGAGCGTGCAAAGACATTACGAAACGTCGTGACATATCTCCGTAAAGTTCGTAATTGCTCGATCTCGCCACGATGGCGCGATAGCGCGGATTCTGTTTGGCCTTAAACCAGGATTCGCCCATAGCGATGCCGTGGTCTTTTGCCTCCTGGCTGCGGGCTATGACGCAGCCATCATTGTTCGATAAGACGACGAGCGGTGTCTGTGCCAGCGTGGGATCGATAAAACGTTCACACGAGCAGTACATGGAGCGAACATCGACAAGTGCGATTCGGTGGTTCTTGCGTTGCGTCATCGGAGATTTTTTCTGGTGGGGTGCAAGACATAGGTAACAACGCCCCAAACTTCCCGAAGCGCTATAAGCCCAGATGCTGTTCTAAATCGCCCTCCTGGAAGGTAACTGCCAAACCTGAACTCGTCATCGACGATGCCGATGACGATATCTCCAGGGATCGGAGTGAGAGAGCGATCAACGATGAGCTCATCTCCGTGATAAATGCCTAGTGGGATTGGGCTGTCCGATGTTGCCCGCAAGATAAAAGTCGATGCTGGGTTAGCAATGAGGTGGTCGTCTAGACGCAGTGGAGCAGAGATGTAATCACGCGCAGGTGAGGGCCATGCGGTTGCCACATCACACCTCCTTGATCGAATATATGTTCGATTATAGCGAGCTAGTCTGACAATCTGGCAAGCCCCTGATTGTTTGTGGCTGTATCAGGGGCATCACCAAATTTTTACTAAGCAACCGTGATACACCTTGCACACGAGGCCGCATGATATGAAAAACTGAGCCAATGGCGATGACACCTCAGGTAAAGGCTGAACTGGCGACAGTGAGCGTCACTAAACCCTGTTGCCGTAGGGCTGAGGTAGCAGCGATGCTACGTTTCTCTGGAGGGCTACACCTAGCCAACGGGCGAATTATCGTTGAATCCGAGTTAGATACGGGTGCTGCTGCGCGCCGTCTGCGGTCCACGATCATGGATCTTTTTGGCTACCAAAGTGAGCTCATTGTGGTGAATGGCTCAGGCTTGCGTCGGGGGCCGCGTTATGTAGTTCGCCTGGTAAAAGATGGTGAAGCGCTTGCTCGTCAGACAGGGCTGATCGATACAAAAGGCCGCCCTGCGCGTGGATTGCCTCCACAAGTTATTGCTGGTGGCGCTTGCGACTGTGTTGCTGCGTGGCGCGGGGCCTTCTTAGCGCACGGCTCCTTGACTGAGCCTGGCCGTTCAATGTCGATGGAGATTACCGCTCCAGGGTCAGAAGCGGCCCTAGCGCTTGTAGGTTGCGCGCGGCGATTGAGTATTGCTGCCAAACCGCGCGAAGTTCGCGGAGTTGATCGTGTCGTTATTCGCGATGGCGATGCTATCGGTCAGATGCTTACGCGGATGGGCGCGCATCAGACTGTGCTGGCATGGGAAGAACGACGCATGCGCCGCGAAATTAAGGCGTCGGCACATCGTTTGGCTAATTTTGATGACGCGAATCTGCGTCGCTCAGCTAGAGCCGCTGTTGCTTCCGGGGCTCGTGTGCAGCGTGCTTTGGAGATTCTTGGTGACGAGGTCCCAGATCATCTAAAGCAGGCGGGGCTGCTTCGTTTGGAGCATAAGCAAGCAAGTCTTGAGGAGCTAGGGCAGTTACATACTCCACCACTGACTAAGGACGCAATTGCTGGACGGATTCGACGTCTTCTTGGTACGGCTGACAAACGCGCTGAAGAACTTGGCATCCCGACGACTGAGGCAAGTCTCACAGTCGAACTGCTAGATGAAGTGGGCTAGCAGAGGTCTGCGGCTTGCTATTCGAGTGTCCTGGTTTGTGGACATTTCGTGTGGACTGTTCTATCTGCGCCTGATTTTCGTTAGGGTTGAAGCATCCTGAACAACTCCAAAGGAGAATTCCCTATGACCGTCAAGGTTGGCATTAACGGCTTCGGCCGTATCGGGCGCAACTTCTTCCGCGCTATCGCTACGCAGGGCGCCGATATCGAGGTCGTTGCAATCAACGATCTCACCGATAACAAGACCCTTGCGCACCTGCTCAAGTACGACTCCACGATGGGCCGTTTCAATGGCACTGTTGAGTATGACGATGAGTACCTGACCGTCAACGGCAAGAAGATCCGTGCTTTCGCTGAGAAGGATCCGGCAAACCTGCCTTGGGGCGAGGTCGGCGCTGACATCGTCATCGAATCGACTGGTTTCTTCACTGATGCTGCTAAGGCCAAGGCTCACCTTGCTGGTGGTGCAAAGAAGGTCATCATCTCGGCTCCGGCAAAGGGCGAAGACCTCACCATCGTGATGGGTGTCAATGAGCACCTCTACGACGGTTCGCAGACGATCATCTCGAATGCTTCCTGCACCACGAACTGCCTTGCTCCGCTGGCTAAGGTTCTCAACGACGGTCTGGGCATCGAGCGTGGCATCATGACCACGGTTCACGCCTACACCGGTGACCAGCGTCTGCTTGACGCTCCTCACGAGGATCTTCGTCGTGCGCGTTCGGCTGCTCTGTCAATCATCCCGACCAAGACTGGCGCTGCTCAGGCTGTTGCTCTGGTTCTTCCTGAGCTTAAGGGCAAGTTCGACGGCTACGCACTGCGCGTGCCAACCCCGACCGGCTCGGTTGTCGACCTCACCTTCACCGCGGGTCGCGAGACCACGGTTGATGAGGTTAATGCTTTGGTCAAGAAGGGCGCAGCCGAGATGGCTGGCATTCTTGCTTACACCGAGGATCCGATCGTCAGCAAGGATATTGAAGGCGATCCGGCCAGCTCGATCTTCGATTCGCAGCTGACCAAGGTCATTGGTAACCAGGTCAAGGTTGTTTCCTGGTACGACAACGAGTGGGGCTACTCGAACCGTCTCGTTGATCTCGCTGTCCTCGTCGGCTCCAAGCTGGCGTAACTAAACCTCATATTGAGCTGAAGGGAAACCATCGTGAAGTCAGTACGCGATTTGGGCGATCTCGCAGGTAAGCGCGTCGTTATTCGTTGTGATCTGAATGTGCCGCTTGACGGCGAAACCATCACCGACGACGGGCGCATTCGCGCTTCGGTGCCAACTATCCAGATGCTTCTGGATAAGGGTGCCCGTGTCGTTGTACTGGCTCACCTTGGTCGCCCTAAGGGTGAGGTTAAGCCGGAATTCTCTCTGGCCCCGGCGGCCAAGCGGCTCAGTGAGCTGCTTGGCGCCGAGGTCCGGCTTGCCGGCGATGTCGTCGGTGCTAGTGCGCAAGAAATTAATGCGCAGCTTGCCGATGGCCAGATCATGATGTGCGAGAACGTACGTTTTGAGCCTGCTGAAGAGTCCAAGGATGAGGCACAGCGTGCCGAGCTTGCGGCTAAGTATGCGGCTCTGGGTGATCTTTTTGTTTCCGACGGATTTGGGGTGGTTCACCGCAAGCAGGCGTCGGTTTACGATATTGCCAAGCTGTTGCCGTCCTACGCGGGCATTCTCGTGCAGGACGAGGTTGAGGTACTCAAGCAGCTCACCGTAACCCCAGAACGTCCTTACACAGTTGTCCTTGGTGGGGCGAAGGTCGCAGACAAACTTGCTGTTATCGAGAATCTGCTTAAGGCTGCCGACACACTGGTTATTGGCGGTGGCATGAGCTTTACCTTCCTCAAGGCCTTGGGTTATGAGATTGGCGCCTCCATTGTGGATGAGGCAAATATCGAAACCTGCAAGCATTACTTGGAGCAGGCAAAGAAACTAGGTAAGACGATTCTGTTGCAGGTCGATACCCGCGTTGTAAGCGGTGTGGATTTTGCTACTCGTACCCTTGATGGTGAGGTCGAGATCGTCGCGGCCGATGCGATGCCTGCGGGCAAGATCGGCCTCGATATTGGCCCAGAGTCTGAGAAGCTGTTTGCCGAAGCAGTGTCCCAGAGCAAGACGGTCTTCTGGAATGGCCCGATGGGCGTATTCGAGATCCCTGAGCTTGCTGGTGGTACTAAGGCCGTGGCGCAGGCACTCACCGAAGTAACCGGTCTTGCTGTTGTGGGCGGCGGCGACTCTGCTGCTGCTTTCCGTGAGCTTGGTTTTGCTGATGGCTTCACCGGTCACATCTCGACCGGTGGTGGCGCATCGCTGGAATATCTTGAGGGCAAGGAACTCCCAGGCCTGACCGCGTTGGAGGAGAGCAAGTAATGAGCACTCGCAAGCCTTTGATGGCAGGCAACTGGAAGATGAACTGCAACCATGTCGAGGCTGTTGGCTTGGTGCAGAAGTTGGCATTCACGCTGGCTGATAAGAAGTGGGACCCGAGCAAGTCAGAATGTGTGGTTTTGCCGCCGTTCACTGACCTGCGCACAGTCCAGACGCTCATTGACGGCGATAAGCTCGCTATTGGTCTTGGCGCCCAAGACGTCTCGGTACAAGATGCAGGCGCTTACACCGGTGAGATCTCAGCAGCGATGCTGG
This sequence comes from uncultured Propionibacteriaceae bacterium, assembly GCA_947038745.1. The sequence continues at coordinate 4,770 of CAMQXE010000069.1, forward strand.
CCAAGCTGGGCTGTTCCTACGTTGTTGTTGGTCACTCGGAGCGTCGTGATTACCATCAAGAATCCGATGAGTTGGTCAATCAGAAGGCACTCAAGGTTTTTGACCAGGGGATGATCCCGATCGTGTGTGTTGGCGAGGGTCTAGATATCCGCCGCGCTAATGAGCATGTTCAGTTCACTACGAACGAGGTGCGTAACGCAGTAATGGGCTTCTCTAAGGAGCAGCTTGCTCATGCGGTTATCGCGTATGAGCCAGTGTGGGCTATCGGTACTGGTGAGGTTGCCTCAGCAGAAGACGCGCAAGAGGTTTGTGCTGCTATTCGTCAGACTATCGCTCAGCTTGCTGACGCGGAGACGGCTGAGCAGACCCGTATCCTCTATGGCGGCTCCGTGAAAGCTAATAACGTGGCCACGCTGATGACAAAGCCAGATGTTGACGGTGCTCTCGTTGGTGGCGCAAGCCTCAACGCTGAGGAGTTTTCAGCCATCGTTCGCTTCTACGATCTTCCGGTGGTAGAAGGCTAAGAGACGTATTAGATATCTTCGCGTCCCCTGCACAAAATACTGTGCAGGGGACGCGCTTGTCTCCGATAGGGAAAATGGGCCAGGTAGGTTAAACTGAGCAAGTGATTTTGGAGATGTCTATGAGCTGGCCGATTATGGCGCTGTCAATCCTTTTGATCCTGACCAGCGCCATTTTGTCGCTGTTCATTTTGCTACACAAGAGCCGTGGTGGCGGTATGTCGGATCTCTTTGGCGGCGGTATGTCCACGTCAATGGGCGGCACCTCTATGGTGGAACGCAATCTTGACCGGATCACGATTGTCGTGGGCATCATCTGGCTAGCCTGCATCATCGCCCTGCTTGTGCTCTACCGCCTTCAAGGTGCTGCGTAGACTTTTCCTGCTGCTTTTTCCCTCTAGGAGTTTCTTTTCGTGTCTGGTGGTAATGCCATTCGCGGTAGCCGCGTCGGTGCTGGCCCAATGGGTGAGGCCGAACGAGGCGATACCGCGCCCCGTCTTCATGTGTCCTATTTCTGTGCCAATGGGCACGAGACGCGCCCGGCTTTTGCTGCCGAAGCGCAGCTACCAGAAACCTGGGATTGCCCGCGTTGTGGTCTGCCAGGAAACCTTGATTCAGATAATCCTCCAGCTCCGCCGAAGGCCCAGCCGTATAAGACTCACCTAGCCTATGTGAAGGAGCGTCGCACGGAGAAGGAAGCGGCAGATATCCTCTCTGAGGCAGTGAAGGTACTGCGGAAACGTCGCAAGGCTGGAGAGGTCATCTACTAGCCTTCATACAAATACCTAAAAGGTGGTGTAGCCCAGATATGAGCTACACCACCTTTTATTTATGTCTTGCTATTACCACTCGCAGTGGTAGTAGGGTAACTCTTTCGTAGCTGCTGCATCAGCGAACCAGTGCGTTGCATGTGTGCCTCTGATAAGGCTTGCTGCTATCTCGGGGTCATGATTTAGAGCCCGAGATGTTGCTGCTGCTTTTTCCTGACCTGAAGCTAGCACCCAGACTTCATGGGCGCGATTGATAGCTTCCGGGGTCAGAGTAAGGCGTTCCCAAGGCTCGTTCTCCCAGTCTTGGACACCAACGACTAAAGCCCCAGGCTGATTTACCGAGGAATCGCTAGCGCGTAGTGAGGCGATATCGCCTTGAGAGCCAATACTTAGCAGGCAGATATCAAAGGCAGTATCACCAAGTTCGGCAGCGTATTCGAGCGCGGCATCATCGGCATCCGTGTTATCGGTATGTGACGGCATCAAGTGCGTATGCGCCGTTGCAAGCGGGAAAGCTCCACCGAGTAAGGACAAAGCCTGCCCGGCATAGCGCGCATGATCTTCAGTGGATACATAACGGTCATCAGACCACCAAAGCTCAAGCCTTGA
>CAMQXE010000070.1 GCA_947038745.1 uncultured Propionibacteriaceae bacterium
GCATTATGAAAGGACCATGTATGACCACCGAAGAGATCCGCGCTCAGCTTGCCCGGCTCGTCAACTGTGGTGCTGGCACGAACCCAGATGAGGTTCAGCTAGATAAGTCATTCACCGATCAGCTCAAGGTCGATTCGCTCGAGATGATGGACATCATTTACGGCGCAGAAGAGCAGTTCGGCGTTGAGATTCCTGATTCCGAGGCCAAGAACCTCAAGACTGTTGGCGACGCTGTTGCCTACATCGAGAAGGCCCTCGCGGCCAAGTAAGGGGCACTTCTAATGACCACAATCGTCGTGACCGGCCTTGGCGCCGTCACTCCTCTCGGCAATTCGGCTCCAGAAACCTGGGCCGGGATGCTGGCGGGACGCTCCGCCACCGTTCGGCTCACCGACGATTGGGTCGAGCCGCTCCCGTCGAAGATCGCCGCACCGGTGAACTTCGATTACACCTCGGTCGTTGAGCCCCATGTCGCGCGCAAGATGGATCGTTCACAGATCTTTGCGCTCGCTGCGGGGCTTGAAGCCTGGAATGATTGTGGACTTGCCGATACCGATGTCGATGGTGACCGCCTAGCGGTGACGATCGGCACCGGCATTGGCGGTCTGCACTCTTTCTTGGATCAATGGGATATTCAGAAAGACAAGGGAGCCCGCCGGGTAAGCCCTTATGCGATTCCCATGCTCATGGCTAACGGTCCGGCAGCAACGCTGGGCTTACGGATTGGTGCCCGCGCCGGTGTGCATACACCTGTTTCTGCTTGCGCTTCATCTAATGAGGCTATTGCCCAGGCACTCGACATGATTCGTCTTGGCCGGGCTGATGTTGTGGTCGCTGGTGGCACCGAAGCCGTCATCCACCCCTTTGCCATGGCCGCTTTCGCCAATATGCAGGCGCTCTCACGAAATAACGACGACCCTGAACACGCCCCGCGTCCGTGGGACGAACATCGTGATGGTTTTGTTCTCGGTGAAGGTGCAGCAGTTCTTGTACTCGAAACCGAAGAACACGCAAAAGCCCGTGGCGCCACGATCTATGCTCGTCTCGCTGGTGCTGGTATTAGTGCTGATTCCCATGACATGGTCGCCCCTGATCCGTCAGGACGTGGACAAGCTGCTGCCATGGCTGCTGCTCTCAAGGATGCTGGTCTTGTTCCAACTGACATCAAGCATGTGAATGCCCATGCAACCTCAACCCCCACTGGCGATGGTACAGAGGCTCATTCCATCCGCACTGCGCTAGGTGATGCCACCGATAATGTGATCGTTACCGGCACGAAGTCTATGACCGGGCATCTCCTTGGCGGCGCTGGAGCATTGGAATCGTTGGCGACGATCATGGCATTACACGAGCGAAAAGTACCGCCGACGATCAACCTGGAAAGCCCCACCCCAGGTCTCGATATTGATATTGCGCGAGAGGTCCGCGACCTTCCGTCCGGCGCTATCGCTGCGATTAATAACTCGTTTGGTGGGCACAACGTCGCGTTGGCGTTCACCAGCGCATAATTACCATGACAACGCATGGGCAATCACTTAGGATTTACCCATGCCACTAGACATCAGCATCACCGGCGCCGGTCCAACCGACGCCGGTGATGCACGTTCTTGGGGCGTCAATCTTGATGCTGTGTTGTCAGCTCCAGATGCTCGGTGTTTCTTAGCCCATCAAGATGGCATGTGCGTCGGCGCTGCAGTAGTTGAAAACATTGAGCGGGTCACTTTGACTTATCTCAAAGCGGCCTCAGATGAGATCGCCGAAACTTTGGTAAACCGGTGCGTCAGTTGGGCTGGTCCAGGGATGGATCTGTGGCGCGGTTCTGGTCCAGGTATTTGCTATTCACACGATTTCTTTTCCGTGATTGGGTTTGCACAAGCCCAATCTGGTTGGGTTCGCCCTTGCGCTGCTGCGCCGGCGATCGTGATTAATCTTGCTGCAGGTCGGGCTGTCAAACCAGTTTGGATCAACAGACAAGGAACTATCACCTACGACATCGGCCAAGATGAGTTCGTCAAGATCGGGGTGCTGAGTTCTGATTTCTGCCCAGAAAATATCGCTCAGCGATTGGAGTGGCTAGCCCATTACGTCACAGTCCCGCTCCCCCTTGGGCATGGGCACGATGGGGCAAATGTATGGCTCCATACATTAGGGGTTCCAGGATTCTCGGCAATTGAGGACCGTTTTAGGCAGAGCAGTGCCATCGTCACCGAATTAGGCAGATCATTACGACGCTTCCATGACGTACTTCCCGTGGCTCAGTGCCCTTGGCTTTGTGAAGATGCGCAATCGCTCCCGGCACGATTTACTCCCGATCTTGTCGTTTGCCATGGGGATGCCGCTAATCCGAACTGGGTATTGAATGCCCAAGGAGAAGGTATCGGAGCTATCGACGTCGGCGCCTGTGGCGTCGGTGATCGCTGGTATGACCTAGCCGACGCAATCCGCAGTCTTGCCCGCAACTTTGCAACAGTTCCGAACTGCCCCCAGCTCTTTCTCGATGCTTACGGTATCGAACTTGACCAAGCAAAGCTGGAGTATTTTTCCAGTTAGCCAGCCCGGTGCAACCAACGCACTGCTACATCTTCACTGGCATAGCGGAATGGTTCAAGCTCGTCGTCCCACGCGCTACCCAGCAGGTCTGCCAATGAATCTACAAGAGGTTTACCGCCCATAGCTTCTGCAACAATTGCGGCCTTGATGCGATCTTCTGGAATCAGAATGTCACCGTGCTGGCCAATCATGGCCTGGAACACGCCCAGCTGCGGAGTATAGCTATACCGCACCCCATCACACCCAGGAGCTGGTTCTTGGGTGACTTCAAACCGAAGCTGCTGCCAACCGCGCAACGCCGATGCTACTTTTGCTGCCGTTCCGGGCGCGCCTGTCCACGACAGCTCAGTACGATAGCTACCCCGCTGCGCTGATTGTGGCGTCCAATCTAGATCAACACGCGCGCCAAAAGCACCGCCAACGGCCCACTCAATGTGTGGGCACAGCGCTGACGGTGCAGAATGGATGTACACGACACCCCGTGTTGAATTCATTTCCCCTCCTGGCTGAGCAGTGCCTTCCCCAGCAATCTCAATCCAGTAAGAGAGTCCTATTACAGCACAACATGTGCTGCTGGTGGTATCAGTTATCGGGTAAACATCTCTGCCCGATAGCGTTTCCAGAAGGGCAGCACTTCCTCAACGGCCCGATTCATCATGGCGAGCACATCCTTGCCATATGCACCGAGAGCAACATACTCCTCAGCAGTGACCCAAGCGAGCTCGCGCGACTCCCCCTCGGCCAACCCATGACGCGGCTCACCATCGACGACTAGAACCCACTTCATGTCTGAGTGGAAGTGCTCGTCACTGATCTGATGGGTAGACAGAAATGCCGGAGCTGGATGGGGCACGTCATAAATACAAGAAGAAATCGGAGCCAACGCCTGACACACGCAAAGCTGGTCTACATCAAAACCAGTCTCCTCCAGTATCTCGTGAAGCAACCCCTGCCAAGGGTCTTCAGTATGCTCGATATGCCCACCCGGTTGAAGCCAAAAATTGAGCTTCTTGTGTAGATGGACAAGCATACGCGGGGCATCTTGGTCCAGACGAAAGATCATGGCTGAGGCAGTAATGTCATGCCCACCGGGCATGGTGTGCAGGTGCGGCATTTATCGGTGCTCCATGTCGTGTTCGGGGGCTGCGCCAGGCCAATAGGCGTTAGCGTTCAACCGACTACCAAAAATCGCTTGCCCTACTCGGACGCAGGTTGAACCATGTGCAATTGCCAATTTAAAGTCGCCAGACATACCCATGGATAGCTCGTCCCAGCCTCCGCCATCACGATCACGCAAAGCTGACTGCACGTGCTTCATTCGTTCAAAACACGCAGCAATACGCTCGTCATCACTGGTGAATAATGCCAGTGTCATCAGCCCTCGTACCTTCAACGAGTCAAAGGCGCGTAACTCTTTAGTCAAAGCAAGTACCTGGTCTGGGTCTGTACCAAACTTTTGCGGCTCAGCAGATGAGTTCACCTGCACCAGGACATCTAATTGCCGCCCTTGCGCTTGTAGCCGCTTATCAAGTTCCCGAGCTAGATCAAGGTTGTCGAGGGCTTGGAACTCATGGGCAAACCGTGCCACGTATTTGGCTTTATTAGTCTGGAGATGACCAATAACAGCTAACTCGATATCTGTACCAGCAAGTTCTTCTGCTTTGGTTTGTGCTTCTTGGACCTTGTTTTCACCGAAACGGTGATAGCCCGCTGCCCGAGCCTCACGAATCGCTGCCGTTGGCATCGTCTTTGAGACCGGCATGAGTCGAATCGTATCTGGATCTCGACCAGCAGCAATAGCGGCTGCTTTTATTTGAGCTTCAACGCTACGAAGGTTCTGTGCAATACTCACCACGCCAGCCTATCCATTTTGGTTAATCGTTTAACGCTGTGCCCGGCGCTTCTCGCCAAGACGTTTCAGCTCACTACGCTCTCGCTCAGACAGCGAAGCCAGCGTACCGCTAGCGATCTTGTCGAGAAGAAAATCCATCCGCTCTTGATCTGCCTGGCGCTGTTTAGCTTCCTTAGCAGAACGTTCCCAGGTCTGCTGGATTGCGGTCTTGCGCTGACGCCGTGGCAACCAGGTCACTTCACGCAGATAGCCAAGATTAGCTGCCACCAGCAGAGAACCTAGTAGCCCAACCGCCAAGATCAGCACACCGGTGTAATAGCTATAGCTGATGAACTGCAAGACATCGACAGCAATAAGGATCAGACCAATGCCCCACGCTGGAATCCCACCGAAAAAAGGACGATTCGGAGCATCAAGGATGAACAATAAAACCAGGATTAACCCAACCAGGTCGAAACCAGCAAGCGTCGCACCCGGAAAAATCAGCGTCGATACCACACCGCCCAGAGTCAAACAGGTCCAGATTCCAGCAAAGAGTAACGCCATCTTGGTCCGCCCAAGTGCTGCTTCGATCTCTTTACCGAAGTACCACAAGAACCCCAGATTAACTGCGCTCCACAGCGATACCGGCTGAGCTAACGGCCACAGCAACAGCCGCCAGGGGTGAGGTAACCATGCTGATGTCAGCGCAAGTCGCCACCCTACCCGCGGTGGTACTGCAGTCAGCACCATCCCTAAGATTCCTAGCCCTACAACGATGATTGTGGTTGTGACGTCTAGACGCCCAACCCGAAACCACGATGTCGCGTTCTTCTTCATGGTCTTCTCCTTACGGCCAGCGAGCAGCAATGGAAATAACGCCTGCAGACGCAATTACTGCGCATAGCAGACCAATCCAGATGAACTGATCTGTGGTTTCCTTTTCTTTTTTCTCGTAGCCCACAGATGAGGCGATCTTCTTGTAAGCGTTCTGCAACTCGCCAGCAGATGCCGCATCGAGTTTTTCTCCACCTGAAATATCGGCAATTTTCTTAAGCTCGTAGTGATTAACAGGAACGCTGTGCTTTCGTCCATTCTTATCCACGATATAGCCGCTAGCAGTGCCATACGCGATGGTATAGATCGGTATGCCTTTCTCCTTGGCAACCTCAGCCATATCTCGAGACGATGGTGGCCTATTGCTAGTACCGTCTGAAAGCAACACGATCACGCCGCTGGGTTTATCCTCGGGTTTATTTGGATCGGTAGGCATATTCTCGATCGCACTCAGCGATTGTTCAATTCCTGCACCGATCGCTGTCGATTCAGCCAGCTTTAACTGATCGATAGCATTCTTTACCGGGATATGGTCAGTCGTTGGGGGAACAACAAGTTTTGCAGTACCAGCGAATGAGACCAGCCCAACGTTGAATCCTTCAGGCATGAGATCAACAAAGTCTTTGGCACCATTACTCGAAGCTTCCAACCGATTCGGCACTACATCTTCGGCTTCCATAGATAAGGAAACATCAAGCGCAAGCATGATCGTGGCACGTTCGCGCGGGACTAGTACATAACCTTTTGGTCTGGCATATGCCAGCACCAGCGAAGCTAGCGATAGTACTGCGGCTGCCACTGCCACATGACGTTTCCACAGATGCTCGCGTGGCAGAACCCGTAAGAAAACCTCATTATCGCTGCGTCGTTCCTTAGCTCTACCTAGCCCAAGTAGAACTACATAGAGCATCACTATTGCTGCTAGAAGCAACATCCACCACAAGTGTTGTGGAGCTAAAAACTCTGTGGGAATGGTCACCATTAGGCCCACCTCGCAGCTAGCAATACCGCGGCTAAGGCAGCCAGAACACCAAAGACCAGACCGAATCCAGCCCACCTGGCGGTGACTTCCTTCTCTACTTCTTCGTAACCCACCTTCGTCTGTAACGAGGTATAGGTTTTCTCAAGAGCTTTCTCGCTGGTCGCTGTCAGTAATTCTCCGCCGCTAGTCTTTGCGATTTGGCCCAATCGTTCGGTATTAGGCGGAACAATTTGACGCGTTCCATCGACATCGACATAGCCAGTTTGAGTACCGTAAGCAACAGTAAAAATCGGGATGGA
>CAMQXE010000071.1 GCA_947038745.1 uncultured Propionibacteriaceae bacterium
TCATCGCACCATTGGCGCAATGAGCGGTCGTAGACCTCAACACCTGCGGCTACTGCCTGCGCGTCATAGCTGTTATCCATAGCAAAAGACTCGACCGGTACCCTGGGCTTAACTTGCGGTAATTTCTCGGTATCTATGACCCCAAGTGTCGATCCGACTATAGGAAATGTTCGTTTTGGCAGCCCTAATAATTGCGCTACTTCAGTGGCGCGGTGCCGGATTCCGCCAATAGCAGTTGTGCCATAGCCCAAAGCATGAGCAGCTGTCTGGAATGTGGCAAGCGCAATTCCAGCATCGATAGCACCAGTAAGTACACCTTCTTGGTCATGATGAATCGCCAGCTCTACACCATGGTGCGCGGCAGCTACTGTCGCCCGGTAATAGTCAATAACAAAAACAACAAAGACCGGGGCCGCTGCAACTTGCGGCTGTCCCCCAGCTAGCTGTGCTAGTTGTGTGATCCGTTCCCGATCAGTGACCACGATCAACGAGATCTGTTGCCCATTAATCGAACTCGGCGCTTGTTGAGTTGCTGCAATGATTTGCGCTAAGTCCTCGCTCCTGACGGGTTCGTCAGTAAAGCTACGGATAGAGCGACGCTGGAGTAGCAGTTCCATGGTGGGGTTCGTCATGTGCTTCCTTCCATCAAGCAGCGAGCACTAGGTTACTTGCCTAGAAGCGATAAAAAAATGCGTGGCTCAATAAAATCTCACGCTGTAAGCTGCTGATCATGTCACTCAATCTGGGCACTGCCACTGATCTTGCCATAGCGGAGCTCACTGGCTCCAGCATTGATGAACATGGCAGTTATCTAGTGCTTAGCAGCCCTGATAACCCTGGTTACTATTGGGGCAATTATATTCAGATTCTAAATAACGACCGCAGCGTCGAGGACTGGGAAGTAACTTTCCGTCAGCATTTTCCAGATGCGCTCCACCGCTGTTTCGGACTCCCGACGGGTACCGATATATCTGTATGGAAAGGGCTGGGCTACACCTGTGATACAGAGGAAACTCTTGTTGCTCACACCGTACCGGTTCAGACCCCATGCCCACCGGGATATCAGGTTCATCCCATAGACGATTGGCAGCAGTATCTGGCAATCGAGCTAGCCGAAAATATCCGCACGCAAAAACACAGCGATGAGTCATACCGCAGCTACATGCAGAACAAAATAGCTACCTATATAACGCTCATCGACCAAGGCCATGCTCAATTCTTCGGCGCCTATTTTGAGACTGGAGATCTTGTGGCCAGCTTGGGGATCGTCTGCTGTCCTCCGCTAAACACCGGAGCTGAGACACTTGCCAATCTGGCACGCTACCAGCATGTCTTTACCGAGGCTCAGCATCGGCGCAAAGGACTCGCTGCTCATCTCATTGGAGTTGCTGGAGCGTGGGCCGCTGATCATGGCGCTGTCACCTATGCCATTTGCACCGAGACCACCAATGCTGCTGGAAGGGTCTATCGCCGCAGTGGCTTCTCCCCTGTTGCAGAAGGTTTGGGTGCAGAGAAGCACCCCTGCTTCTAAGCTGAAGGCATGCCAACGCCAGCTTTCATCACAGCACTTCGACATCACATCGGTACAGAACCATTGTGGCTATCGGGAGTTGATGGTGTTGTTGTCCGAGATACAGATCACGGACGCGAAGTACTCCTAGTCGAACGTGCTGATTTCGGTTGCTGGTCAGATATTGGCGGGATTGTTGAGCCAGGCGAAGGACTAGCCCAATGTCTCTTACGAGAGATTGCCGAAGAAGCAGGGGTAATAGCCAAGATCGAACGGCTTGTTGCTATCTTCCCTGGGCCGCAATTTAGCTACCCGAATGGGGATATCTGCCAATTCCTTGAACATACCTTCTTATGTCGTTGGATTAGTGGCGAGCCACGCTCTGATGGCGATGAAACGACGAATGCTCGATGGTTCCTAGAACATGAGCTACCTCCGGTATTGCCAAAAATAGCTCACCAGCTAGCGCTGGCTCTTGGTCCCGAGACTTCGCCATATATCGTCTAAGGTGCAACGAGATTCCACGGCACAGTAATCTCTCCAAGCCGCCAGCGAGATTGATCATGAAGCACCGGCAGTCCGCCTTGTTTTAGGCTTGTTACAGCAGCAACCCAGCGCTGCCGAGCACCAAAGGCTCCTAGTGGCGCCTGCACCTGCCAGGCTCTGTCGAGTTGAGCAAGAAACTGATGTACCGCTTTGCCTTCGACATTGTGGTGAATCAAGGCTTTGGGTAACCGTTCGGCGGCTTTGCTAGGAAGCTCCAGCTCATCGAGTTTGAGTGAGAGAGTCAGCGTTTGCGGACCAGTCTCGCTCAGCGTCACCCAGGTACAGATTCGCCCCAATTCGTCGCAGGTGCCTTCCACAAATCGACCCCCCGGCGCTAATCGTGACGTAACCCGTTCCCAAGCCTGCTCAACGTCAGCTTCATCGTATTGGCGTAAGACATTCATCGCCCGGACGAGAGTCGGTGCAGGCCAGTGAGCTGGTAGTGGCAGTTCAAAACCACCACGGAGAAAACGCAGCGAGCTGTGTTCCCAGGCATGTGCAGCGGCGACCCGTTCTGGATCAATCTCGATACCGAGAACCCGAATATCTCGACGTAGCGCAGTGAGCCGGTCGTAGAGTTCAACTGCGGTCGTTGGTAACCGACCAAATCCCAAATCGACCACGACAGGGGCTGGGTCAGCATCAAGAAGGCAACGACTCAAAGGGCCAACAAGGTAACGATCCACTCGACGTAGCCGATTAGGGTTAGTTGTCCCCCGGGTCGCGGTTCCGATCGGTTTCACCGGGCAAGTTTAGGCTGTCTAATCGCTATTGCGCACCTATCCATGAGCAACAGCACAGTATTGCTCAGAATCTTCTAGGCTAGGGCTATGGCGAATATCGCACTCTTAACTGAAGCCGGCTGGCAAGCCGAAGATTTTGATGGCCAGCAATCGGCTGTCTTCGACAACGACGCGGTTGAATCTCGCGTCGTCATTGATGAGGATGGCGATGCCTTCCTCCTCCTAGGGGAACTAGATTCCGAACAGATCCAGCTCTACACCATGTCGGGTAACTTGGACCAAGCCTTCAGCGTGCTCGCGATTGAATCGCAGATGCTTGACAACGACTCCGTGCCGGCCCTGGTGAAGGCTTTAGCAAAAACCGACATCGAGCTGACTGCTGCTGATGGCATCATCATTGAGCCAGAGTTCACCGCAGCTTGCGACCGTCTTGGTATTTTCCGTGAAGCATTCTGGCAGGTTTTCCCATTCGGAGATGCTGATCACGCTGGGGCTTATTCCAGTAACGACACGGTAGGCATCACGGTTTTGGAATCAGATGAGATGCCCGGTTGGATCGTCGAGTTCCGTGACCTTGAATCAATGGATGATGATGCCCAGGCTTGGCAGTTTGAGGCTACTGACGAGCTTGCTACAGCACTCATTGATGCTACGCCAGAAATCACCATCGATGGTGTCTCTGAGCTGGTGGAATCACTCAAACCTACAAAGCAGCTTCATCATTAATTAGCGTTACTCTTGTGGCCGTCTTCAGTTGAAGGCGGCCACACTTTCATTATTTAACTGCTAGAAGCGCTAACACTGTATCTAGCTCTTGCGGACCGAACCAAAGCAAGTCAGATAGTTCTAGCAAATGTTCAACAGAAGGAGCATCCCAAGCCTGGGCCAATGGTTTGTTATGGATCTCGAGAGCAGCCTGACGCTCTGGTTCGAGTCCTTCTTCATCTCCGATAAAGAGCGCTGTTACAGCATCCCACTCTAGCCCTGACACAGTGACTGTCCCGAAATCATCAGCCGAATCGGTTGTTGCGCTAGCGGAAGTTTCTACTACTGCGACACAACGGCGTGGGGCAATCGTCAAAGCAGCCACCGAAGCGTAGGTTAATGCGGCATATTCAGCATCTTCAGCCATAGTCTGGTCATAATCGAGGGCCGCATACAGCTCTGGCGTCGTAGCAAAGGCTAGCCCGCTATATGGTGTTCCACCGCAGAATTGCTCCAGGAGCTCACCTGTCATCGGGATAAATACGAGGTTCATGTGCAACTCCTGATAACGTGCGAAGCGGTCTGCTGCACAGTTTATGCGATAGCTTACGAATAGATGTGCCAGATTATCCTCAGCAAGGTTGAGACTGGCTAGTTATCCACAGCTTTGGGCTGTGCTGCTTTCACGATCTTGGCAATCGCGCCATGCTTATGCCGTGGATTTCTTTAACCCCGCCGCTATCTATCCGGCTCCTCGCTGTTTCATCCCGATACCTGAAACAAAAATGATTCAGCCACGGTTTCAGCGTGAACCAGAGACTCCTTTGCAAGAAATCTTGCGGTTACCTGCCGCTGCGCATGGCTTGCTTCGTGCGCTTTGTGAAGTTTTAGAAGGGAAACGCCATCTAGGCCAACTCGATACTGTCGTATCTGCTGATGTTTTAGACCAGCTTCAGCAGCTTGGCTTACATCAGCAAACTGGGCAGATCATTGGTATTCGAGTCCAAGTACGAGACGACGCCGTCGAAGCAGCGCTACGCATCATCTGGGATGGACACCCACAGGCGATGGCGGCCCGGCTCAGCCGGCGTCGTGACCAATGGTTATGCACAGCGCTGGAATATCTTCCAACGCTGTGCCAACCCATACAGTCTTAGCGGTTCTTCCCGTGGCAAGCCTTAAACTTCTTGCCGCTACCGCAAGGGCAGCTAGCATTGCGAGCAACCCCGGCATACTCGTCAGTTACGGTTTCGGTCTTCTGCGCCGCATCACCAGATTCACTAGGGCCAGAATAGGCTAGCTTCTTAGCTGAGCGTTGCGGTTCTAGACCTTTCGCTACGAGCTTTGGCGTTGTAGATTGAGCCAAAGCTGTTGCTTCTTGCGTTGCAGCAGCTAACTGATCTGGAGTGAATTGGACCTGAACCTCGGGCTTAGGTACCTGCACCTCAAGATTAAACAGATAGCCGATTACTTCTTCTTTAAAAGCTGCCATCATGGCATCGAACATATCGGCGCCTTCGCGCTGATATTCCACGAGCGGATCACGCTGAGCCATCGCACGCAGACCGATACCTTCGCGCAGATAGTCCATCTCATAGAGATGCTCACGCCATTTGCGGTCAAGCACTGTCAGCATGACGCGACGTTCTAGCTCACGCATGGTTTCTTCGCCGAGCTGTTCCTCACGAACGTCATAGGCATCCTGAACGTCCTCGCAGAAAGCATCAACGAGTTCATCTTGGGTAGATCCAGCAAAATCAGCCGGCTTCAACGTCACCGGGTAGAGCGTCTTGAGCTCAGTCCACATCTGGTCGAGATCCCAGTCCTCGGGGAACCCTTCACTCGTGCGATCTCGCACTACGGCCTCAACAACCTGAACCGAGGTCTCGCGCAGCTGTGCCTCAATATCGGCACCTTCCAGCACCCGACGACGATCACCATAAATGGAGTGACGCTGACGATTCATCACATCGTCGTATTTGAGGACGTTTTTACGCATCTCAAAGTTCTGCGCCTCAACCTGCTTTTGTGCGCTCTCGATTGCCCGCGAGACCTGCTTATTCTCAATCGGAACATCATCAGGAATCTTCATGGTCTGCATGACCCAGTCCACGACGTCTGACTTACATAGTCGCATCAGATCATCTTCAAGAGACAGGTAGAACCGCGACTCGCCGGGATCGCCCTGTCGGCCAGAACGACCACGCAACTGATTATCAATACGACGAGATTCATGGCGCTCAGTACCAACAACATAGAGGCCGCCGAGCTCAGTCACCTCGTTGTGCTCGTCAAGACATGTCTGATCCATTTCCTCAAGCACCTTTGGCCAAGCTGCGTCGTACTCTTCTGGATTATCGACTGGGTCCAAGCCCATTTCCGCTAGCTTGGTCTCAGCAAGGAACTCGCTGTTACCACCAAGCATGATGTCTGTACCGCGGCCTGCCATATTCGTGGCTACAGTGACAGCACCTTTCTTGCCAGCCATTGCCACGATTGCGGCTTCTTGCTCGTGATGCTTAGCGTTGAGAACCTTGTGTGGAATCTGCGCTTTGCGCAAAGCCAAAGACAGCTTCTCCGATTTAGCGACGCTAGCAGTACCTAGAAGTACCGGCTGGCCCGCTTCATAGCGCTCCACTACATCAGCAACGATAGCCTCAAACTTGGCATCTTCAGTGCGGTAAATAAGGTCGGCCTGATCCTTGCGAACCATTGGCTTATTCGTCGGGATCGGGATAACCGATAGGCCATAAATCTTTTGGAACTCAGACTCTTCGGTCTTGGCCGTACCAGTCATACCGGAACGCTTGTTGTACATACGGAAGTAGTTCTGCAAGGTGATCGTGGCCTGAGTCTGGAACTCATCTTTGATCTCGACATTTTCCTTGGCCTCAAGCGCCTGATGTAGACCCTCAGAGTAACGACGTCCAGCCAGGGATCGACCAGTATGCTCATCAACGATCAGCAC
>CAMQXE010000072.1 GCA_947038745.1 uncultured Propionibacteriaceae bacterium
GGACGGAGTTTACGTCCTGGGCAGTACGGCGGCTACATAATTGATATGGCTGAATATGATCAAGAGCTTGATATGGCTAGAGCGATCATTAAGGATGAGCAGCATCCCAATATCGTGATACATGGGCACTCAACTGGCGGGTTAGTGGTTGTTGGTCATGTTTCTAGACGAGTGGGGGAGTACTCGGCTGTTATCTTAAACTCGCCGTGGCTTGATCTGAGCAATCAGCCACTTTTGCGAGCATTGTCGATGGGGATTGACGCGGTGGGGGCTTGGCTCCCAACTTCAGTTATTCCCGGAAGCGCGCCAGTGCTCGATGAAGATGGGGTAGCTGATCGAGGGTTTTACGCTCGTTCGCTACACCGTCTCTGGGATGGTGAATGGGAATATAATTTGAGCTGGAAGTCTAATCCGGATCTTTTCACCTATCGTTACGGTTGGGCTAGAGCTATCATCCGAGCCCAGCAAGCGGTTTATGCTGGTTTCGACCTGGGGTGTCCGTTAGCAGTTTTTGCTTCGACCTCTTCGGCTTATCCCAAAGACTACGACCTTGATATTTGCTGGTCGGCAGACCTTGTTCTCGATGTTAAAACAATGGTGCAACAGGCTGCAGGACTATCTGAGCACGTGACTATAGTTCGTATTAAAGACGGGCTACATGACTTAGCGTTGTCGCGACAACCGGCACGGGATGCTTATTTTTTAGCTATGGCTCAGTGGTTGGAAAAAGTGGCTAAGTAAGAAACCCTTGGCAGTAATGCAAAAAGCCCGCCTAAGCGGGCTTTTTGTGGCCAAGGCCGGGATCGAACCGGCGACCTTCCACTTTTCAGGCGGACGCTCTACCAACTGAGCTACCTGGCCAGGTAGCAAAAAGCGGCTTTCGCCGCTTCTTACGCGACCCCGACGGGACTCGAACCCGCGACCTCCGCCGTGACAGGGCGGCGCGCTAACCAACTGCGCTACGGGGCCTCAGGCTTGAGGCCTCACTGGATTTACCCAGCTCCAGAACTATAGCAAGGAATGCCACCCCAATGCCAAATCGAGGGTTCGGCGCGGTGCTGTCCAGGCTTTGTCTGGCTGTGAGTTTGTATGGAACAGTGTTTTTCCAGACTATGGTCAGGCAAGATAGCGGGGTGCCATCTTGGATGCAGGGGTTACCGTTTTGGGCGCTATATGCCGCTTTCTTCTGTGGCGCCTTCATGCGCGGACAGGCGACCTATTGGGCCGGGCGTGGTGCAGCGTATGCGGCCCATAGGCCGGCAGAGCATGGGTTGAGAGCGCGTTACCAAGATAAGGCGCATTGTTGGGCCACCCCAGAGGCACAGCGAGCGCTGCAACGCTTCGGGCTGCCATTGGTGAGCTTGGCTTACCTCACAGTTGGCTTGCAGACCGTTATCTTGGCTTCTGCGGGGCTATTACGGTTTAGCTGGAAGGCTTTCACTGCGGCACAGCTCCTAGGCTGTGCAGCTTGGGCCGGTATTTATGCCACTATCGGGTTCGCAGCTTGGGAAGCGCTTCTTGGTGCGACGCTGACAGGGCCGCTGCTGTGGGGGGTACTCCTGGCTATCGCAGCGGTTGTTGGTGCTGCAACCTTTGCTTTGTATCGGCATACGAAAAAAGCTCCCACGTCACGAAAAATGACTGAGAGCTAATCCGCATCCCCGACCGGATTCGAACCGGCGCTACCGCCGTGAAAGGGCGGGGTCCTGGGCCGCTAGACGACAGGGACGTGTCGCCATCGCTGACGACAAGATTTATTCTACCGGTTGAGCCGGGTTTGCCCAAAATATGCCGATTTGTGGCAGGCCGCTAGGCGTAATTTCGTGTTGCTGGGCTTGTGAGAGCTGACGCCCACATCGCTTCCCCGGTGATCTGACATTCTCGTTTCACCTCGACCTGGGCGCCTGCTCTGTTCCTGACTCTAGAGAAAAATGACCGGCGATAGGAAAGTGGCAAAACTGAGATTTTTGAAGATCTCATCAGTGCATGGGTAGGCAAGACCAACAAAATGTTTGCCGATATTGTGCAAAATGACGAGTGATCTGCGCGTCAATATGTCGCAGCTTCTCATACGCGGAAGATGCCTAAGATTTTGTATTTCACCTTGCCAGCAGGAAGTGTCAGGGGAATGATAGGCAGTCTGGTGCTGCTTGAACGCGTAGATGAACGAGTATTATCGGGATGAGAGTGACTACTACTGGGGATCAGTTTCTAGCATTGAAATCGCCAGTTAGGCGCACATGCTGCGACTCGAAAGTCACCTCTACTCTGACGTGAGAGTTGAGACTTCGCACCAGCTTTGTCGGGCATCGCTAACCCAGCGAGTGGCATGGCCCAAGCCAGCTACGTAGCCTGAGTAAAGATCAAGAGCATCAATGATTTCTGCGCCGACCAGGGCAGAAATTTCTGCAGGATCTGTGGCAATCACTGGGCAGACCTTGAGCAGGCCTTGGCGATAGTTTGCTAAGAGGTCAATGAGGACGGCGTCACCGAATACGGGCGCAATGAGCACAAGTGGGGAGCCATTTGCGTGCTCGATGACCCCGAGGAGTTCTCGAAGGCTTTGCGGGGTTGCGGCTAGTACAGCTACCGCTGCATCCTCAACAAGAGCGTAAGGCCCGGCGTTGGCAAATGCTGGGTCAGCCAACCTAGCTTCCACACCGTTTATCTCGGTGAGGGTGTGGCGTAGCGCATGGACGTCTATATCTAGTTTTGGTGGTACAGCACGTAGCGCGGTGGCTACCGGCAGATATGCGGGGGCTGCAGCGTCGGTGTCATTGGGCAAAGATGGCGGGGGAGATTGGGCGGCGCGGCGTGATGAGCGACGATCGGCAAGGCCAAGCCCACCAATAAGCGCGGCTCCGGCGGTGAGAATCCCGCCTAGCAACATCAGGTAGCTTCCGTCCATGGCTTCAGCTTAGGCGTGTTGGGCAAGCCAAGAGCAACGGATATATAGAGAAGCCGATCGACTAGTGGTACCCCCACTGGGATTCGAACCCAGGACCTACGGATTAAAAGTCCGCAGCTCTACCGCTGAGCTACAGGGGCACGCCACCTTTATCAAGTGGCGGGAAACAGTCTAGCGCTTTACGCTCGTTTTTATGAATACGACGGTTCCTGGATGGGATGACTACTTCCTCGGCATCGCAATGGCAGTCGCTGCCCGTGCGAAATGTACCCGACGTCGGGTGGGTTCAGTGCTGGTGTTGGATCGCCGCATCATTGCTACTGGCTACAACGGAGCTGCCCCTGGGCAACCTGATTGTCTTGAAGGGGCTTGCCCGCGTGGGCAGTTAAGTTACGACCAAGTTCCTGGGCTAGGCGACTACGACCGTCCTGGGACGCCTGGATTCTGCATTGCGATTCATGCGGAGGTGAATGCTTTGCTCTTTGCCACGCGCGATACCAAGGGTGCTACGGCCTACGTCACCGATCCGCCGTGCCCGGGATGCCGAAAGGCGCTTGCCGCGGCAGGGATCGAGCGAGCTATCTGGCCTGCCGGAGAATACAACAGCGACCAGTTGGTGGACTGGTCGCTGTCATAGGCCTTGGCAGATAGCCAAGGTGGAGAACTAAAAGTTACTGAAGCTCCATGCCGAGATCTTGCTCAATGGCATTATCGATATCGGTGAGGATGCTTGTAAACGTTGCTACCTCTTCAGGGGTGCGCTTATCGAACTCGCCACGGATGATGTTGCCGAGATCGGCAAAGATACTGTGTCCCGGGCGGGTATCAACTTCTTCGGCGAGGTGAATCTCAATGCGACGGCCGTCGGTTGCACTTTGCTGGCGCACGATGTAATTGGCGTTCTCTAGGCGATCAAGCAGTGCAGTGGTAGCTGGTCCGGATAGGCTCAAGAGCTGGCCCAAATCGCCGGGGCTTAGGGTATTTCCTAGTTTGTGGTTATCCAGGATGTGGTTCAGAGCCGCAACGTCAGTAGCGTGCAACCCGACCTTCTTGCCGATCCGGGCAAGCTCTGCCTGGACGAGTGCGCGATACATGCGCAGCAAGGTGATTTGTTCGGTGTAAAGAGCGCGGTGTGGCATAGCTGGCCTTTCCATGAATTTCGACGAGCAAACTCTACCTGTAGAAAAATACGGTCTAGGCAATTCGATACATTCGGGGTGATCTTTAGTTCGATCCGAAGGCACTTTCTGGATGGAGCTATCGGCTGTTATTTATTGATACTGGTGAACTTTTGAATCTACGAATTGAGTATTTCTAGATTTTGAGTGGTGCTGCCGCTAGATTTCGCGCAAGCGGCTGTGATTGTTGAAAAAGTGCGATAGATAACATCTATGGCGGGGTGATATTCAAAATCACCCATCTTGGATCTATGAGTACCCTCACTAAAATAAGTACTTCGTTTGGAGAGGGAACCGCTATATACTCGGGAAACTATTTACGCTCAGCTAAGGCGTCAACGACGTCTTCAGCAATTGCTCCGCGAGTGATGTAGATCCAGGGCAAGCCACGATCTCGATCTAGCCGTAGTCGCATATCTTCACTGCGACTGACCCAGATTCCCACAATCAGACAAGTTACGGCGATGGAGATCGCCTCGAACCATACGGTTGCTCGTGCTCCAGCAGTCTTGCCAATCCAGCCGACAAGCGGCGAAATAAACGGTGTTCCGCCCAGTAGCATCGTCGACCATACGGTCATGACTCGACCGCGAAACTCTGGGGCAGTGCCAATTTGAACCAAGGAATTACCGATCACGAGTACCATGACTGACCCCAAGCCAATGGGTATCTGCATGACCGCAAAGAACCAGTACCAAGGCGAACAGGCGGCGATAGCTGAGGTAATAGTGAATAGCACCAATGCCATCAAGATGTAGCGGAGTCGCGGTCGTGCGCTGCGGGCTGATAGCAAGGCTGCCATGAGGGCACCGATGCCCATTATTGAACCAAGCGCGCCGAACTCGGCTGCACCTTTGCCATAGGCTTGCGTGGCCATCAAGGGGTTGGATATGCCGAAGTTGAAGCCGAAATTTCCCATCATGAAAGCGCAGAAGATGAGCAGCATGATGTCAGGGCGGCGTTTAACGTAGCGCAGCCCTTCCATGAGTTGCCCTTTGCCGCGTTGAAGTGGGGTTGGGGTAAGGCTTGTGGGATCCATCCACCGCTGCATCAGGATGTAGAACGCAAAAGTAAGCACGTTGATTGCCAAGACTATGCCGGTGTCGAGTGTGGCGATCAAAATGCCGGCGATGCCAGGGCCTAGAAGTCGTGCTGCTTGGAACTGTGCGCTGTTGAGGGAGATGGCATTGGCGAGATTTTCAGGAGGGACTACCTCGCTAACGAAGGCTTGCTGCGCTGGGCTGCAGAGCGCGCTGGCTGTGCCATCAAGAAAACCCAGGATGTAGACCTGCCAGAGTTCAACTTTCCCACTGAGAACCAGACTAGCCATGATGATCCCGGTTGCAAGCTGGAATAACTGGCAGGTGAGCATGATGGTGCGCTTTGGGTATCGGTCTGCGATGAAACTAGCTATTGGGGCAAAGACGAGAGCCGGGGCAAAAACCATTGCAGTCATGATGCCCAGTGCGGCGGCGTCATGATTGGTGAGTTCTTCGAGAACGAGCCAGGACTTTGCCGTAATTGCCATCCACATGCCGAGGTTGGCGACGAGTAGTCCGGAGAAATATTTGCGGTAGTTCGCGATAGACAGTGAGCTAAAAGTGGCACTCATTATTCGTGGTCCAAGATCTTGTTGATGATGACGGTCGCTTTAGCTAGCGTTGCCCGTTCTTGTTCGGTGAGGGTCTCGAGGTGTTCTACGACCCACTGGTTGCGTTCTTGGCGTGCCGATTGGAGTGCTACTCGGCCAGCATCGGTGATCGCTATCTGGAGACGACGACGATCATGGGCGTCTGGGTGACGTGTCGCTAGGCCGCGCTCGATTAGCTCAGCAACAGTGCGCGACATTGACGGTGCGCTGACCCGCTCGCGGCAGGCAAGCTCAGCAGCAGTGCAATCGCCTTCGTCGAGTTTGGCTAGCAGCGAGAAGAAATGCGGAGGGAGCGCTGACATTTTGGTGCAACGTAGTCGACGAGTGAGTCGCAAACATGCAATGCGGAGGTCGCAGGCCAATTCGGTAAGCGGTACGGTCGACATGGTAGCCCTTCCTAATCGTTGCTTAAGCTAACTATATTCCATGATTCAAGCACGCTGATTTTGTCTTAGTCCACTGAAATCCGAATTAAAACAGTGTTCACTGTGGTATTATAGAGACATGGTGTCGCAAACACGGTTAGCGGGGCGTACTCCACGCAAATGGATAGCTCTCGGAGTGCTCGCTGCAGCGCTCTCGCTGATTGTTCTTGACGGCACCATCGTTGCTATTGCATTACCTAAGATCATTTCCGAACTAAACCTCAGCCTGGCCGACGCGCAATGGGTTAATAGCCTCTACAGCGTGGTCTTCGCTGCTCTGCTGTTAGGGGTAGGACGTCTT
>CAMQXE010000073.1 GCA_947038745.1 uncultured Propionibacteriaceae bacterium
TGGGGGCACCGTGATGCCATCGATGCTTCCGGTTGGGTTTGTAATGCGTAACTGCTGAGACTCAACATCTAGCTCTAGCTCGCCGCTGAGACTTCCCGGTAGCGACTCACCGAAAACAGGAACTGTGCCAGTGACGCGGACTAAACCATCGTCTCCAGCAGAAAGGCTGGCTCCAGCTTGGGCGGACAATTCTTTCCAACTCAAATACACCGTTCCGCTGACACTATCCAGTGTGGTTGGCACGCTGCTGCGAACTCCATGAATACCGCGAGCTGAAGCATGTAACGTCATGACGTGAAGATCTCGACCGTGGGTCGATACGGTGACATTGGTCGCATCAATCGTTGCACTACCTAGTTCATCGGCAAGGAGATGTGCCGATACCGGCCATCCGCCGACCTTGGCATGAACGTCTGCCCCAGGAAGAGTGCTCTGTACTACCTGCTCAAGACGATGCTGAGCCACGATCATCGTGGCAAAATCCGCGAGTAAGGCCACGGTAATAAGCCCGATAAGTGCTATGAAAAGGCGTGGATGTCGTGGTCTCCACTTTATGAACCGTCTCATGGCTTTCTCCGTAAGCGGCCAAGGAGCGCCCCAACCCCGGTGGCAGCGGCAACTGCAATGATGAATACCGCCCACGATGGTCTTGTTATTGCGTCACTTTCTCGTTGCACTGATCGAACTGGTGCTGCGACTGCTCGGGGTGCCGAAGGAGAAGAACTGCGGGAAACGCTAATAGTGCTGAGAGTGACGTGTGGACGAGATGAAGGGCTGGAAGGGCTTGCTTTTCCACCAAGGAGCTCATCAATTGCAGCGAAGGTTCGTGGCGCTATTTCGGGGGAGTAACCGCCATGAATAGGTCGTGCTTGATTGATCTCCAACTCGGGGGTTGATGAGTTCGACAAAATACGAGAAAGTGCGGGAGCAAAGTCGCAGACCACATCTGCCTTGGAGCACACGCTGAAAGTTTTGGCGTAATGCGCAGGCGGGATCACGGTTCCGCTTTGCCGCAGCGACGCCGCGATATCAGCGGTTTGTAGCCTGCCGTCATAGAGATCAAAGACGTGTGTCATGACAACATTAAGTTTTCCGCGACGACTATCAGCACTCAGCTCTTTCTCGCGCTCGCGCAGATATTCGAGTAGCGCTTGCATGCCAAAGGACGCTGTATCGACCTGGCCATCGAGTTCGCGCACATGCTGGCCGGGGTAATGGCTCGGGTTGCCCAGCAGCAATGTCGCGGTGATGGCGCCAGCAGCACTCGATGTCGCAAGCGTTGAGGTGACTACTTGGGCGCCTTGTGAGAAGCCTGCGACCACTATTTTTTCTTTAGGGCAGCTGGTCGCGACGTGCCGCAATACCCGGTCTAGTTCTTGGACGCCTTCGGCAACGGAGGAGAAGAATTCTGACTCTGTGGGGGCGTTGTCGAGGAGATAGCCCTCAATATCTGATTGTGTTAAAACGTGGGTACTTACTGCCGGGTAGTCAAGGTAGAGCGAGGTATTGGTTCCACGGTAAGCAGAAGTAATTCGACGTCGTACTGCTGGAATGGTCTTTCCTTCGACCCCATCTTCGCCAGAACCACGAACTCCGATGAATAGCAAGTCCGTGCATGGCAAGGATGATATTTGGTGAGAGGAATAGACGTTATCCTCGGCAGATGCTTGTCGTGGTAACCCACACAAGATCGCACTGATGCCCAGCATCACTGCGCATAGTTGCGCTAGACGTCTGGTCATGATTCCAAGTATCCCAAATCGTGATTTAGCTGTCGTAGTCTTGTGCTGTTGAAGATAGCTCTTTGTTCATGGACTCTACTTGCACTCGCTGAATAAACCATGAAGCTAGAGAAGCCGTAACTGTTCCAACAACTCCTATCCCAACAAGCATGAGTGCAACGGCAATTAATCTACCTTCTAGCGTTACTGGGTAGCGGTCGCCATAGCCGACAGTTGTAACTGTAGTGGTTGCCCACCACAATGCATCTCCAAGATTGGTGATATTAGCTCCAGCGGCATTGCGTTCGGCATCAAGGGCGGCAAGACCTCCCAAGAAAATTGCGGCTGCAGCACTGCCTCCGACATAAACAGTTGTTCTACCTGCCAAGGTGCGCGACATCGCTCTGTCTAAGATTCGGATTAGGGTTAGCAAGCGTAAAAGGCGTAGCGGTCTCAGCAATGGGAGTATTACGAGGGCAAAGTCATACCAGTGTTTGAGTGCGTAGCTTTTACGATCTTTCGCTAGCAATAGCCGGATGCCAAGATCTACGAGGAATGCGGCCCACACTGTCCAAGAAACCAGCTCAAGGCGTTTGATGACGCGCCCATCAAGAGTTGGATCGACGATTGGCCAGGCGTACGCCACGAGGAATGCTAGCGCAAGCAACATTAATGGAACATCACTTCGACGTTCCCACTTCTCAACAGTCACAAGGCTAGTCTGCACGACGATTGGGTCGGAAGGCGTGATGTGCCTTGTAACAATGCTGAGTGAGGAAGCCTAAAACAGTGTGTGTCTAGGTCTCAAAGTAGGTACGGAGGATGGGGAGTATCATATGAGGTGCCATGCCAGCCGTGGTTATAAAACTACATAAACATTTTGTGGGGGGACTCTCTAAGAGTTGAGAAGGTAGAACCTGACCCTTTGAACCTGTTGGTTAAGACCATCGTAGGGAAGCAAAAGGTATCGTGCTGACTTTTTAAGGTGGCAAGTACTTTCTTCGATGTTTCTCATGCGGCGGCAGCTGGCTTATCAATGAAACAAAGAAGGAGTATGAATGTCTTTCACGAGAAACCTTAAAACTAGCGCAGCGTCTGTTTGGGAAGAGGGATATCAGCATCCATTTGTTCAAGAATTGGGCAAAGGGACGCTAGATCATGGGAAGTTCCAGTTTTATCTTCTGCAAGACTATCTGTACCTGCTCCAATACACTAAAGTTTTTGCACTTGCAGTAACTAGGGCTGATAACGAGTCAATGATGCTTCAACTTACTGCTATGCAGCAAGGAATGCTCAATGAATTAAATGTGCATCGCCACTATATGGCAGGATTTGGTATAGGGCCAGCAGACGTAGCGAAAGTTGAAGCCTCGCTGTTTAATCGCACATATACGGCAAATATGATTGCTATTGCACAGACTGGTGACTTAGCGGAAACCTTGGCGGCAGTTTTGCCTTGCCCCTGGTCCTACTCTGATTATGCTAAGCGTCTCAAAGCAGAATATCTGAGTGCCCTTGAAGGTAATTATTATCGCACCTGGATCGAAACTTACTCGAGTGATGAGTTTGAGGGAACTTTTGCCTGGCTCTTTGATGCGCTTGATTCTCTCGTTGAGTCGAAGGACGAGGCTGGAAAAAAACGGG
The DNA here is from genome assembly GCA_947038745.1 of uncultured Propionibacteriaceae bacterium. The sequence goes on from CAMQXE010000073.1 coordinate 3,366, forward strand.
TTGAAGAAGCTTTCGTTTCTAGCGTCGAGTTCGAGTATCTATTTTGGGATATGGCCTATAAGAAAGAGCTATCGCATCGGCTGTAATTTATAGCGGATGATGCCAGATTTAGCTCTTGGGATTCTGGCTAACTAAATAGATGCGATAGCTACTTGGTAAAAACAAAAACCCGGGATCTCTGCTTGTAGCAGAGATCCCGGGGAATTGGTCGGGGCGACAGGACTCGAACCTGCGGTCTCCTGCTCCCAAAGCCAACAAAGTGCCTTGTTAAGGGCATGTCGGTACGGTTTTCTTGACGGCAAAAAGTTTTGTCGACGCAAAAATGCCCCTACCATCTCGCTGGAGATGGTAGGGGCATTTAGCGTTTTGCTACTGGGGTGTATCGATGGATCGTCGGGGTAGGGTTTCTGCTGATCCGATAGAGGGTTGGCCGTCTGTGGCGGCTGCTACTCCGATGTTCTGCAGGATCGAGGCGACTACGGGGACGAGTACGATGAGGATGAAGCCGCGCCAGTCTCGGAGCTGATCAATCATTGTGATTGATAGCAGCCATGACGCTGCGGATCCAGCAAAGGTTTTAACGGCGCGTTCCAGAATGGAGAGCCAGAAGGCGGCGGTCCACATATCAGTACCCCAGCAGTTCGTTAACGCGGGCTTGGACTGGTCCGTAGAGATCTCCGAGGGCATTAACGCGAGCGTCCCCGTTGCCGTACTCGCCAGCGATGACGGCGTTAGCTAGGGCGTCAATATCTGGTCCCGTTGCTGGAGCTGCAGGGGCGCCGTATCCGAGACGTGCGTTGACTTCGGCTTGGACTTGGTCAGGGTTGAATCCTGCAGCTCGTAGGCGTGCCACGCGGTCTTCTCCGTTTCCGTATTCGCCTGCGATTACCGCAGCTACAACGTCGTAGTTAGTTGCAGGTGCGGCTGGTTCTGGGGCTGGTGCGGGAGAAACTGTCTCGACTTGCCGAGCCATTACATCTAGATGGTGTAGCTGCCCGTACCAGTTGCCTGGGCATGCGGTTGATTGCCAGTCGCAGTGCCCCGACAGAGGTAGGTTTCCGTAGGTATTGCGTATGTCAGCGATGAGTTCGGCGACGGTTGTCATATCTTCAGAGGTCATTTCTGGTCGACATTCGATGCCGATCTTGGTCAGGTTAGCTGACCAGTTCCCCGCGTGGTATGCGGTGTTATCGGGGTCTACGATGCAAGAAACGCGCCCTGCAGATACTACATAGTGGGCACTAGTTGGGTTTGCGGGGCGGGAGATACACAGATAGGCGACTACGCCGTCATGTGTCTGCCCGCTAGACCCCCAGTGGTGGATGACGATACCGTCGGGGGTGTTGCCTTCGCGGCCTGCAGTGTAGTGAGGGGAGGAGTGAGATGTGTCGTAGTTGTAGCTCATTTTTGCCTCCTTGGGGCATGAAAAAAGCCCTCGCATTTACGAGGGCTTGAGGGTTATTTGGTGGGGGTTAGTGGGAGTCTGGATGTAGTGCGTCTATGCGGCGGTGTACGCCTTCTATGCCTGTCCGGCTGATCCGGTTGGCTTCGGTGATGTCGGCGCGTAGTTCGCTGATCTGCTTCTGGATTAGTTGTTGTCCTGCTTCTATCCGAGTGGTGGCATCCTTCATCGACGTCCCGGAATTAGGTTTCACCTCATGGTGAATCTCGGCAAGCTGTCGGTCGGCTTCGGCATTAGTTTTGCGTGCCGACGCTCGTGAGGTGAGGAAACCGCCAGCAGCGCCGAGCACTAGCCCGACTCCGCCCGCGATCTCAGTGATACTGACGAGTGCTGTGAGGTCGGGGATCATAAGGCTTTCTCCGATCCGCTCAGCCAGATCGGCATCACGGCGAGCCTGCACGGCCCCGCTGTCACGCCGATAGTTCCTTTTGCGGTGAGCTGGATCGTGAACGGGTCCCATGACGCGCCAATAAATGTTGGTCGAGTCAGACTCCAGGATGTGGACAGTGCTGCCGCCATACGCCCATCAGACGGGGCGAAGAGGGTAGGGATGGAGATCGATGCCAGAGCCCCGCATTCCAGGCGCATCTCAGACTGAGGCGATGTCGCGAACTGGGTTGTCGAGAACGCGACCGCGCCCGATACGGTGAGGATGCACCGCGTTGCCCACGCTGGGGGTGCCAGTGTCAGCGTTGCTATGGGCTCGAAGGCTCCCATGCGGTAGACGGTTGCATCAGCGTAGGTTTTTGGCGCTGCCGTCACACTCGCCTCAAGGTTTGCGGCTTCGAGCCGTGACTGCTCTACAAGGGGGATTAGCCGCGACAGTGCGGTATCGATGCGTTTAAGACTTGCGTCGATCTCTTCGAACCTGCCAGCAATGGCTTTCGGTCCGGCATCCAAGGATGGGGGTATTAGGACCATGAGATCACCTCCAATGTTGGTGTGACATGTTCGATGACGCCACGGTCTCCGGTTTCGAGGGTGAGCCCGATGATCCGACATAGGGGAGTCATGGCTAGCTCTGCGATGGGATGTGGACAGTCGATCCTCACCAGGTCGCCGACGTCCAGCTCGATACCGAGCTTGATCTGGTTCAGCGGGAACTTGGCTGTCAGAGAACGTTTGCCGTCGCGTAGAAGTGCAAGACGCTTTGTTGCGTAAAGATCTAGTGCTGTTTGTTCTTTCACGTCGTAACTTGTGATGTCGCTGATAAATAAGACCCGATCAGATGGCTCCTTGATGTAACTCCTAGAAGTGATGATCCGATCACCTGATACCTGTACGGTGTTAGCCCAAGCACCTGCTGTGCAGTCATGTTGGAAAGACCATTCAACATCTTCAATTAACGGTGGCTGTGTCCCGTCGAGAGGTATTCCTCTGCCGACAGCAGCAGCGATCTCTGGAGTGCATTGGAGACCCATTGCATCAGTGATACGCCATCGAATTACCCACTCTGGTCCATGATCGACTGCGGTTAGATCTTGTAACGCGCTCAATGAGGTTTTCTTATCCTCAATAGTCCATGCCCGTTCGTGGGTCTCGGGATAATTTCGGATCACGCATCGCCCTCCACCAAAGTGCTCTGCCAGCGGTTGAAGGCCCATAGCTGCTGCAATCATTGGGAA
>CAMQXE010000074.1 GCA_947038745.1 uncultured Propionibacteriaceae bacterium
GCAACAGCCCGAAGGTGAATCAAGGCACCAAGATCACGGTGACTGCTCGCGATAATCACATCAAGGATATGAAGGTGCTTATCGACGGCAAGGTCGTGAAGACTGTCGATGCGAAGATCACCGCTGACAAGCGTGGCAAGATCATCACGAAGAACCCGAATGATCCAAGCAAGCCTGACACCACGGTCGCCGCTGATGGTCATACGGTTGCTCAGGGTTCGTCTGATGGCCATACGGTTGCTCAGGGTTCGTCTGACGGCCACACGGTGTGCAATGGCAGGATTATGGATGGCCACACGGTCGCTCAGGGCCTGGCAATGCCGCAGGTTGATCCTGCAGCAGAGCCGCTGACCTATGTTGTCAATACCAGCAACCCGGGTAGCCACACTCTCGAAGTTGTGGCAACTGACCTTTCCGGTCGCTCGACGACGCTAGCCCAACCGTTCGTTGTCACAAACGACCTCGCTCCGGTTATCGGTGGCCCTGATAAGGCAACGATTGACCCAGACAAGGGTGATCTGCTCAAGCAGATTCAGGATCTCTACCCAGTGACTGATGATCTGGATAAGGGTCTGAAGGTTTCGGCAGATGTCTCCGTACTTCGTCTTGATAAGGCTGTTGAGCTCACGCTGACGGCCAAGGACTCCGGTGGCAATATCACGACCCGTATGGTCATGGTTACCTTGGAGCGTCCCGAGACGATCCTTAAGGGCGTTTGTGGCTGGATGAATGCTCGTTTCGCCAAGGGCGATACGATCACCATCACGTGCGTCAAGAAGGCTGATGGCACCACGACTGTGACGATCAAGAGCTCAGGCGTTGTCGTCATCGGTCGGATCTACTTGCCTGGCTTCAGCAAGCTGCTTTCCGAGCCGTACAAGCCGGTCGCTGCTGCGAAGGAAGGTATGTCGAACGGGGTCATGTCGTTGGCTCCGGTCAGCGATGATGTGGCTCTGGCTGCTGATAACGAGACCAGAGTCGAGAACGGTGTGCTGAGCTTCACCGGATCGTCGGATGCCTCATATGAGGTGGCCTCGGCTGCTGTTGATCAACCGGAGCGTCCTGCTCCGCCTTCGGTGGTTCCAGGTACTCCGAATGAGAATGGAACCGCTCCGTCAACGGGTCGGGTTCCTGCCGCAGCAAATGCCGCGAATACTGCAGCAAAGATTGCCGCTACAGGTACTTCAACCTCAGCGACAGGTGCTGCATTAGCCGGTCTGCTTCTCCTGGTAGCAGGTGCTGTGGCGATCCGTAAGGGTCGTCGTCAGGAAAGCTAAAGCATCTAGCTAAAAAGTAAATACGCGCAGTGTCCCTCGGCTTGCCGGGGGACACTGTTGCATTTTGAGCATGCTGGAAAATCATTGTGGGAGACTGATCAATGTGAAGCCGTCACAGCGTGAACCGGGAACTGTCATTGAGCGCTCATGCGCGGATGGAATTGACACGATCAAGATCACTATTACGGCCCCTGATCGTGCGGTCTATGAGTGTTCAGCATTCGTTAATGCTGGCCTGCAGCGGCTGGATCTGAGCTTGTCTAGCATGGCAGGCTGTGCCATGGGGTGTGTGATGTGTTCAGCGACGCACTCATCGATACCGTTCCAGCGCAAGCTCACTGCTGAGGAGATCGTAGATCAGGCTGATGAACTCATGCGGGCTATCACTATTGATGGTGCTGAGGCGCATCTGGGTTTCTTTGGTGATGGGGAGTCGCTGGCAAATTTTGTACCGGTAACCAAAGCTGTGCGAACTATCTGTGCAAAGCCGTGGAATATCGTCGATGTCACGATCTCGACAACGGGTATGCCTAACGGAAAGATGGAAGATCTCACAGAGTTTGCGCTCACACTGGAGACGGAGCTTTACCTCCAGGTCAGTCTCTATTCACTCGATCCTGTTGTGCGTAAGAGCCTATTGCCGCTAGCCCGTCCGTTAGATAGTGGCATTGAGGAACTTGATGAGTTTGCTCGCCAGACTGGTAATCCGGTGCGCTACAACTGGCCGATTATTCCTGGTCTTAATGATCACCGTAAGGCTGCTAATGATCTGGCAGGATTTATTCGGTCCGCACCGGATCTGCGGCGGGTAAAGCTCTCGCGTATTTTTGCTGTTCCTGGATCGCCAGTGGCGCCAACGAACGCCGGCGATATTGCTAAGTTTGCGCGTGCCTTGGAAGAGAAGGGAATCGCGACATCCATCTTCCTTGGCGATGACGAAACCAATGATCGTGACGCAGTACATGCCTCCTGCGGCCAACTGCGCTCGCTGTAGCTCACCCTTTGCGATGTTGAGTGGCGAGTTTCCCCCGATGTCGGGGGAAACTCGCCACTCTTTGTAGAGCTAGGGGCCGTATCACGCTGTGATACGGCCCCTAGTACATGGTCGGGGTGACAGGATTTGAACCTACGACCTCTTCGTCCCGAACGAAGCGCGCTACCAAGCTGCGCCACACCCCGATGCCCCTAGATTAGCGGGCGTAGATGATCATATCCCATGCGGAGGGTGAAATAGAAATTGGTGCTAGGCGCTCGTCAAGGTAATGAGACTGGCCTCAGGTGGACAGGCAAACCGGAACGGAGCAAAGGGCGAGAAACCAAGACCCGCTGAGATCTCCACGTGCATCCCCTGCCAGGCAAATAACCCTTTAGCCAGCTTCGGTGGAAGATCGCAGTTAGACACGATCGCGCCGTAGCCAGGGACACAAACCTGGCCACCATGAGTATGCCCAGCAACCAGAAGATCGACGTCGTCACGAGCCATAGCGTCAAGAACACTTACATAGGGAGCATGGGTTAGACCCAAGGAGAGATCCACTCCAGGGCTAGCTGGCCCAGCAACATCTGCATAGTTGGCACGATCAATGTGGGCATCATCTGTGCCGCGTAACTCAATCGTGGTGCCCTTGATCGTAATGACGTCACGTCGGTGAGCCAAATAGGTCCACCCCCGCGCCTCGAAGTTCTCCCGAAGCACATCAGTATGTGCTTCACGCGGAGTAGTAGAACGTTTGCCGCTGAGGTACGTCAATGGATTCTTCCAACCGGCCTGTTGGTAATCATTCGAGCCGTAAACAAAGTATCCAGGTATATCTAGGAGCCGATCCAAGGAACGCAACAAAGGCTCATCAGCATTTGGGAAAGCATGGTTATCGCCGGTGGAGATAACCAAGTCCGGAGCAAGATCAGCTAGCGATTCCAAGAACACTAAGCGACGTTTGTAGTAAGTCGTCGCATGGACATCAGTGAAATGCAGAATGCGGATCGACTCATGCCCATCAGGTAAGAGCGGTAACTCGTAGCGACGTAACCTGAACATCGAGGACTCGATGAACGTGCCGTATGCGACACAACCAACACCAATCCCAGCAATGGTGCCTAGCATCTGATTAAGTCTCGACATTAGGAAGGCTTCGGGGCGGAAGGAGCGGGCGCTGAGGGGGCTGGGGCTGATGATGATGACGGTGGTGCGCTCGATGGCGCTGCACTGCTGCTAGGCGCTGGCGCAGGAGCAGGAGCCCGGCCGCTTGATATGCGCATCTGTACGGCTTGGCCTGACTTAATGATAGAACCGCCACCAGGGGTGTAGCACAGGTAAGTTCCGACAGGGCTATCCGAATAAACGTTGATTCGCTGCGTCGATATACCGGCATCCTTGAGCGCCTTCTCATCGGCTTCAAGATTCTGGCAGCTCAAAGTAGGTACTTTGATGTCTTTACCCGAGATGAAGTCGGAATGAGCAGCGGTGAACTTGCTGGCCTTTGTCAGCGGAAGCACGTCTTTGTAGTAGTCCACAGCTGTTGGCTGCATCGACGAACCAGCATCGATTTGCCGCCCAGATTTAAGTCGAGCATTACGTAAATCTGGTTTTTCTACCCCAAGAAAAGGTGCTTGCATCTTGTCGGTCGTGACTAGAATCTGGGTCGATAGATCAGGGGTGTAGCTAACGAATAGGCCGGTCTGCTGGCTATCTGTAGTACCCGTTTTGCCGGCTAGATCAAACTTTGGGTTTGATCCAGACACTGGCAGGCGAGCATTCACCAGAGAATAGAACGAAGATTTGATGTTGTTATTTAGCAAGCCATTGATCGCATCAGCAACTTCTGGTTTGACGGTTTGCTCGCATTTGCTTGGATTCGTTGCGAATTCTGTGCCGTCAAGCTTGACGATGGAGTCAACCATACGCGGGGCACAACGGATACCGCGAGATGCCCACGTCGCATAGGCAGTGGACAGGGAGAGCGGGGAAACTTCGACAGAACCAAGCACAAATGAGGGACGCATCTGCCCAGGCCCAGCAGCATAATCTGCCACTGTTTCACCATTGCTTAGTTCAATTCCAGCAGCATCAGCCATTTTCGCGGTATTACACATACCTGCATCGCGAAGTAACTGAATAAAGTAGGTATTCACTGAGCGTGCTGAGGCCGTCTTCATATCTATAGTTCCAGAGAAATCACCGTAGTTGACTGGATTCCACGGGGTAGTACCAGTAGTGCCATCACAGCGATCCCATTGGACGTTGCCGAAGTTCATGGGGGACGGAGAGTTATAGATCTTCGACATCGGAATGCCTTTATCGAAAGCAGCAGCAGCAGCAAAAATCTTGAAAGTAGAAGCAGCTTGGTAGCCCTCCGCGCCGCCAAAAGCTTCACTAACGTTGTAGTTGTAGAAGGTTTCACCAGCACCAGCATCGCTGCCCATCGTGGGGCGAGACTGCGCCATCATGATGATGCGCCCGGTGCCAGGTTCTACGCTCGACATAGTTCCGATAACCGGATCAGTTGGGGCGACAAACTCATTCAAATGCCGTGTTGCAGATTCTTGGAACCGATTATCAACAGAGAGCTTAATAGTTAGGCCCTTGCGGTTAAGGATATTGAGGGCATTTTGACGGGCCTCAGCAGCATTGCTACTCGTACCTCGAAGCGACGTGGTCCTAAGTAGCTCGCGGGTGGCATAGTCGCAGATGAATGGATACGGCGATGCCACGCAGCCATCTGCTCTAGCCTTGACCTTGGTTTTATCGAATGGGATTGCTTGGGCCTTTTCGGCCTGCTCTTTGGTGACGAGGACATCGGTGGGAGCAATTTTTGCAAGCTCGTCAGATACCAGTGGATCGACCATCCGTTGAAGCACCATATCGCGATGTTCGAGAGCTGCTTTAGGGTGGTTTACGGGGTCAGTTGCTGAAGGATTCTGCACCATGCCAGCAATCAATGCGGCCTGCTCTAGCGTTACGTCTTTCGCGCTCACCCCGAAGTAGTGTTGCGCTGCCGATTCCACGCCATAGGAGCCATCACCGTAGTACGCGATATTGAGGTAGCGCTCAAGAATCTGGTCTTTGCTGTACTTGCGTTCGATAGACATTGCGCGACGAAGTTCTTGTACCTTGCGCGACAGGGTACGTTCTTGCGCTTTCTTCTCTGCCTGCTTATCTCCAGAGTCAAGCGCAATCTGAATCTGAACCTGCTTAACGTACTGCTGCGAAAGCGTCGAGCCACCCTGGCCGCCTCCGCCCTTAATCAGTGCACGCATGAAGCCACGGAAGTCGAGTGCGCCATGCTGATAGAAACGGTGATCCTCAATCGCGATCTGGGCTTTGCGTAGCAGTGGATTAACCTGGTCGAGCGTGACGTATTTGCGATCTTGCTCAGCGACGGTTGCCAGTAGCGTGCCATCAGCAAGTACTAACTTTGAGCCTTGGAATTGATCTGGAGCCTCGAACTCTGCGGGGAGGTTATTCATAGCTTCTGCAATAGCATTCGCTCCAGCTCCGCCAACGGCGACGAACGGAACGAGAAGTCCAGACAGCAGCAAACCTGAAATCACGCTGATCACGACGAACATGACAGCGGCGTAGGCTCTGGTGCCCTTCATATCGGCATTGCGAGTAGGTGGCATGGCTCCTAGCCTACGCGAAAAGTAGGCAGCTTCCCGGAGCTGAAGGCTTGGTTGGACTAATAATTCTTTCCAGGTCTGCTGTCAAGTAGCACAGGGGTGATAGATATTTCACCTTTTCTTTCTTCTGCCCCAGCGTCTAGCATTAAGTACAAGCTCCCGCACCGGGGGCCCTTGAAAGAGGGAGGGTGACGTGGCGAGTAAATACTCTGGCGATTGGACACTGAAGGCCAAGTGCCGCGGCATGGAAGATGCGCTCTTCCCTGAAGGGGCCGACCAGAAGCGAGCACGGCAGATATGTATGGGCTGTCCAGTTCGTTCGGAATGCCTAGCTGAGGCGCTAGACAATCGAATCGAATGGGGAGTCTGGGGTGGTATGACGGAGCGCGAGCGTCGTCAATTGTTGCGTCAACGTACGGATATTGAGTCGTGGCGCGCAGTATTGCTTTCTGACGAGAGTAAAATCTTAAAGAATTAAGTTCAAGCGCTCATTGTTGAGGGGCTCACACCATTCACATGGTGTGGGCCCCTCAACGTCGGTGCAGAAATTA
>CAMQXE010000075.1 GCA_947038745.1 uncultured Propionibacteriaceae bacterium
CAGATCACATTGGCCGGGGTTCGTAAGACGTACAAACTAGGCGATGGTTCGTCGCTTACGGCTGCCGACGATGTCAATCTGGTGATCCAATCAGGTGCGCGAACCGCACTAGTGGGAGCATCTGGTTCGGGGAAATCGACGTTACTCCATCTGATTGGTGCGATTGACCGGCCAGATGCGGGCATGATCATGGTCGACGACGTCGAGATCACCGCACTTTCACGAGGCAAACTTGCCGATTATCGGGCTTCCATTGGGTTCATTTTCCAGCAGTTCCATCTTGTCGGCTCGCTGTCGTTGCTTGATAATGTCTGTGCGCCGCTGGTGGGGCGCAAGTTCGACGGTAGCAAGAGAGATCGTGGGCTGGAACTCCTCGAAGCAGTGGGCTTGAAAGGCCGCGCGAAGGCTTTGCCAAGCCAACTATCGGGTGGGCAGCAGCAGCGCGTCGCAATCGCCCGAGCACTCGTGGCTAAGCCGAAATTACTCCTGTCCGACGAGCCTACTGGAAATCTAGATTCGTCGACGGCCATTGAGATCTTAGAACTGATTACCGAACTTCAACAGCAATTCGATACGACAGTTGTGATGGCGACACACGATATGGGGGTTGCTGCTTCGTGTGAAGATATTGTGCGAATAAGTGATGGCAAAGCCTCCCGCGACGGGGATATCACTATTTCGCAGTTGCCTAAATACGCGCTCGCGGAGTAAATCATGCTGACCTTTGCGCGACGTCGATTGCCGTTGCCACAACTTCTGGCTAGAGACTGAGCAGTGTGGGCTAGCAAGGATATTCTGAACTCATCAGTGAGTGGAGATAACGAATGACTAACCAGCTCGACCTTGAAACATTCCTTGCTGCATGTACCGTGGACTCAGAAATTTTCGAGCTGCGGCCAGATTATCGCGTTCTCTTACTTGTGATTGAGGGGATTAGCCCGGCATTTATGTGCTCAAATGCGGGTACAGAACTCATTGCTCAGGCAGAAAATCATGCTCGTGACTTGCTTGCCGCTAGCCCGGTCGAGGAGCTACCCCATATTGCGGCTTGGCGTGAGGCTTATCGTGCCTTTGGGGCTAAACCGCAACGTACCCGCAATAGTCTGGAAGCTCTCACTCGTAGAGCAGGAAATGGATTGCCACGAATCAATGCGCTAACCGACGTCTATAACGCAATCTCTGTGCTTCATCAGCTGCCGTTGGGCGGCGAGAATCTTGCCGAGTATGTCGGCGCAGCTCGACTACTTCGCGCTAGCGGGACAGAACAATTTGAGACTGCGGCCAATGGGGAAACGGTGATTGAACAACCCGAGCCAGGTGAAGTCATCTGGCAAGACGAGGCCGGAGTGACGTGTCGACGTTGGAATTGGAGACAGTGCCGTCGAACGGGCCTCACCGATGACACAACGACGGCTTTCTTCATCATGGATGCGCTAGACCCTGTCACCGATGCGCAGCTTGAGGAGGCTGGGAAGGCACTCATCGATGCCCTTGCTGAAGCTGGGACGCAACTGCGCGTGGCGCAACGGATGATCCGGGCATAGGTCAGACAATGACGGGGGTCTTCACTGGGCTTAGCGCTTTTCCACTAACTCCGCTTCACCATGATCACCTTGATGAGGCGGCATTTATTGGCCTGGTGAAGCGTCTAGCGCTGGCCGGAGTCGATTCGATTACAGCCCTTGGCTCAACCGGTTCCTACGCCTATCTCAGTGCGTCAGAACGTGCTCGGGTTGCACATCTAGCCGTCGAACATGCCGATGGAATCCCGGTCATTATCGGGGTAGGTGCATTGCGAACGTCGCAGGTCTTTACCCATATCGACGCGGCAGTTAAAGCGGGTGCCTCGGGACTTCTTCTGGCACCGATGCGTTACCAGCCATTGACTGAGCGAGACGTTGTTGGGCTATTCCGCAGTGTCAGCGAGTACACAGATCTGCCGGTCATCGTCTACGACAATCCGGGGACGACTCACTTCACCTTCACCAATGAGCTGTACGCCCAGCTTGCGCAGTTGCCTGGGATCGCGTCGATCAAGATTCCGGGAGTGCCGTCGGACCCGGCTGCTGCTCAAGCTCATGTGGACGCTATTCGCGCAGTTATTCCAGACCAGGTCACGGTGGGAATCTCTGGAGATGCTAGTGCTGTAGCAGGGCTCAACGCGGGTTGTGAAGTATGGTATTCCGTCATCGGCGGCACAGCGCCGCAGGTGGCATTGGAACTGACCCGGGCTGCACAAGCTGGTCAGGCTGATATTGCTGTGGCGCAGTCTGAGCGGTTGGCGCCATTGTGGGATCTGTTTACGGAGTTTGACGGTAGTTTCCGGGTGATCGCAGTCATCGCACGGCAGCTTGGGCTGGTTCAACCGGATTGTCTACCGCTGCCAATTCAGCCGCTCAGCACCGCTGATCAGGCCCGGATCGGTGCTGTTGTGCAGGAACTGAGTCTGAGCTAGGGGACAGTCGTCGCATATGACGACCTGGGTCGCTAGGCTCAGAACATGACGCGATTTCTCCTGATCCAGCACGAGGACAACTGCAGCCCGGACTACTTCGGTAAGTGGTGGCATGAGGCAGGGGTGCGTTTGGATATTGCGCATGGGAAAAAGGACCCTATGCCACAGACCCTTCCTGCCGATGTCGATGCGTTGGTTGTTTTTGGCGGCGGTATGAACTGCAAGTCCGACGCAGAAAATGTGTGGTTGCCGCAGACCCGCGAACTCATCAAGGAAGCGCTAGCTAAGGGCGTTCCTTTCCTCGGCATTTGCCTGGGGCACCAGCTCGCTACCGTCGCATTGGGTGGGGATGTCTGCACCAAAGAAGAACCTTCCATTGGGCTGACTGAGCTTGGGTTGCTGCCCGAGGCCTTCGACGACGCATTGTTCCAGGTGGTTGCGCCCGGCGCCCGCCAAGTTCAGTACAACTATGATGCGGTGACCCGTTTGCCAGAGGGAGCGGTTGTCCTTGCAACTGCACCAACCGACGGCCACATTCAGGCTGTGCGCTTTGCGCCGCTGGCTTGGGGCGTGCAATTCCACCCCGAGTGCAGCCCAGAAACTTTTGACGACTGGACCGTCGAGAAGCCCGATGAGAAGCAGCCCGAGATCCCTGGCGGGCTAACCCCACAACAGGTTGCGGCTGAGGTTCGGGAACAGGAATCAACGACGATCCGCACCTCACGAGCATTAGCGGACCAGTTCCTTGCCATTGCACAGGCTCGCCGCGAACTTCTGTGACTACGGCAGTGTGGGCGCACCGGGGAGCCTCCGGGCATGCGCCAGAGAACACCCTGGCCGCTTTTGCCCTAGCAGCAGATCTCGGTGCTGATGGTGTCGAACTTGACGTGCAGTTATCTGCCGATGGGCAGGTCGTCGTTATCCACGATGAGACCCTAGACCGCACGACGAATGGACAAGGGGCTGTTAAAGACTTCACTGCCGGGCAGCTTGCCGCCGTCGATGCCGGAAAGGGGGAGCACATTCCGCTGCTCGACGAAGTCTTCTCGTTGCTGAAACCAACTCGGTTGGTGATCAACGTCGAGTTAAAGAACTCTATAGAGCTGTATCTGGGGATAGAACCGCTGGTGGTTGATCTCATCAGCGCCTACGGTTTGCAGGAACGGGTTGTGGTGTCATCGTTTAATCACTACAGCCTTGTGGCGGTTCGGGAGCTGGCGCCGCTTCCCCTGGGGGTGCTAAGTACAGACCTCATGTATGAACCCTGGAAGTACGCTCAGACGGTTGGGGCGACTGCGCTACACCCCCACTGGAAGCTGCTTCAACTTCCCGGCTACGTCGAACAAGCCCATGCTGCGGGGCTAAGAGTCCATCCGTGGACGGTTAATGAGCCTGACGATATTGCTTGGGTTATCACCAAAGGGGCAGATGCGCTCATCACGAACTATCCTGACCGGGCCTTAGCAGCGGTAGGTCGCTGATGTTTGGGCAAAGCTCGATGCGCTCGCGGGCCGCTATATGGGGGTACGTGTTGGTGCTGGGTTCTGCGGCATCATTTGGTTTTCTTCCGGTATTCCTTACCGATGCTCGCGCAACGGGTATGAGCAACATCACGACTCTCACGTGGCGCTACATCATTGCAGCGGCTGTCTTTTTGCCTTATGCGATCTGGCGTGATCGGTGGCGTCCATCTCGACGTGGGCTAGTGGGCTTGCTCGTTGTGGGGTTGGTACTTTCCCCGCTACAAGCGATGCTCTACATGAACGCGGTGTATCAGGCAGGGCCAGCCTTAGCGACATTGCTCTTGCACTTATACCCCGTCTTTGTCTGTTTCGGTGCAGTGGCCATGCGACGGCAACGCTGGAGTTGGTGGATTCTGGCAGTGCTTGTTGTGGCTTTGGCCGGAATAGCGCTTACGTTAGGCCCGCTACAGGCGGTGTCGCTAGTGGGTGTGGCTATTGGTTTTGCTTGTGGTCTGGAATATGCGCTGTATCTATTGGCGGTGGATGTGGTCGCGCCCATGGTGCCGTCGCGGACTTTGGCGGGTGTGACGTTCTTGTGTACGGCTGTCACGTTTGCTGTGGTTGGAATGTGTGCTGGGCAGTTGAGTTTTCCTGCGGGTGGTTCGGGTTGGCGGGCCGTCGTGTTGCTAGGCCTTGTGTGTACGATTGCGGCGGTCTGGTTGCTGTATGAAGGTATGACCCATATCGGCCCGGCAACAGCGTCATTGACGTCGATGACGGAGTGGGCGTTGTTGGCTAGCGTGATCTGGCTTGGGCTGCGGCTGGACTGGGTGCAGTGGCTTGGCGCTGCCATTGTGATCGTGGCGGCGCTCGCGGGTGTCAGGCTGATGTCTGAAACTGCGCTGAGCGACGATGAAATAGCATCGTCGCTCAGCATGCCTGGGTAACTTAGCGGCGGCGTAGCAAGTAGGTATCGAACATCCAGCCCTTGCGTTGTGCGGCGTCGGCGCGGACGTGCAGGATTTCGTCGCGTTTCTCTTCGAGTGGTCCGCTGATGAGGATTTCGTCGCTGGTGCCCAGGTACGCGCCCCAGTAGATGTCTATGCCGGTGGGGTCGATGAGGCTAAAGGTTTGTTTGCCATCGAGCATGACTACTGCGTCGTCCATGCCTTCTGGGAGGCCTTCTTGGAGGAGGCGGGCTGGGGTGATCTGAACGCCTTTACCTTGACGGTTGAGCGGGATTTGGTGGCGTGCAGCTAGTGCGAGAACGCAGCTAATGCCGGGGAGTACTCGCAAGTCGAAGGTGGATCCCATTGCAGCGAGCTCGTCGGCTTGTACTTCTTTGACGATGGCGAGCGTTGATTCGTAGAGGCTTGGGTCGCCCCAGATAAGGAAGCCTGCACGGCCACCGTCGCCTAGATGATCTGCAATAGCCTTGCTCCACAGTTCGCGCCGCTGCTCGCGCCACAGCTTGACGGCTGCTTTGTAGTCGGGCGTGGTGCGCCACGGGCGCTTGGGGTCGCGTAGCTCCACTGTCTTTAGAGGAGTATCCCGGTGGCGGTTGATGACGACGCGGCGGGCTTCAACGAGGTCGTCGTATTCGTCCTCTTTGAGCACGACGAAGAGAACGTCGATGTCTTTAATGGCTTGGACAGCTTCAAGAGTTACCCAGTTGGGGTCGCCTGAGCCAATACCAATAAGAACAAGTTCTCTATCCACGATCGCCTCCGTGAAATATCTGTGTAATAGGTCACAAACCCTAGCAGTTCCGGCGGTATCTGGGACGGCTAGCGGCTCATGGCTATGGTCTCAGCAACTGTATTGGACAAACAAAATACTGGGGCAGGTTGGGAGTGTTTAATCTCCTAAGCACGGTCGGCCTAGACAGGGAATGACCAGAGGTGTGTGTGATTCAGGGTCATCGATGATCTGGCAGGCAAGCCCGAAGGTATGTTTGATGAGATCGGCGGTCAAGATATCGGCAGGTTTAGTCACGAAGCAGTAGAACGGTTCTCCGGGAAGCGCATCCCGGCCTACCCAGCGACAACTACTCGGCAACTACGTATACGTCTACGTAGATAAGGAATCTGGAGAACCCTTCTATGTAGGCCGTGGCCAAGACGGAAGAGTTTTATCTCACATCCGAGGATCTCACAACGCAGACGTTGTAGTGCGTCTAGCTGGTCGAGATGACTGGGACATCGACATTTTTGCTCATGGGCTTGATCCAGAAACCGCAAAGAAGGTTGAATCCGCCGCAATTGACCTGATTGGCATTGAGTACTTATTTAATAAGACCCGAGGTGAGGGAGCTACCAAGTACGGTCGCGTTCACCGGAGTAACCGCAGATGATTCCATCAAAGAACACTACATCGGTAAGCGGATCAACGTATCTTTGCAAAGACCCGCATATCTTGGCGCATTTCATGGCCGGGTGTTTTTCCGAGATGGACGATGGGGACCGAACTAGACATTAAA
>CAMQXE010000076.1 GCA_947038745.1 uncultured Propionibacteriaceae bacterium
AACGTCTGCAGGGATCTTGGTATCAACATCAAAAACACGCTTGGCGCGCTCAACCGAGAGGTAATCGCGCTCTAAGGTATTCCAGATATTCAGGGTTTTCGCAGTCGGTCCAGCAAGGAAGCTGGCATCCCCATCGAAGGGGGTGTAGTTGCGCTGAATAAAGTCTCGGACATCAATGCCCTCTTGCCACGGGCCAGCAGCATAACCCGCCCAGGCTGTCGTCTTCGCTACGTTCTCATCCACAGTAGTCACTTCGCGCTCCACGTTGTCTAATTCACAAATTTGTACCTCTTCATAATAGCTGCTGCTGTCAAGATCTTTGCGTATGGGGTCACATTTTGAGCGATTTGGCTGGCATAAACCAATAATCATTCCCTTGCCATGGGATCACACAGCCAGCCAATAAATTATTTATCCATAATTTGTTATCTATATCACATTTTATATATCTGCTTCTTCCCACTCAGCCCAGGAGAAACTGGCCGCTAAGCTACCGCCTATGACTGTCCTTATTCTCGCTGGTACAACACGTGGGCGAGCTATAGCTGAGTTGCTCTTTGAGCGACAGGTTCCAGCAATCGCCAGCCTAGCTGGACGTACGAAAGCCACAGTCAGCCTGCCTGGCGTAGTGCGCAGCGGAGGATTTGGTGGAGCACAAGGACTAGCCACCTTCTGCCAAGAAGCGAAAATCAGTGCGATCATCGACGCCACCCACCCATTCGCAGCGCAGATGACGACCAATGCGGTTACAGCAGCAAAGCTGACCGGAACTCCCCTGCTACGCTGCGCAGCACCATCGTGGCGTAATCATTCTGATGCAGCGTCTTGGGATTGGGCAGATTCGCATTCCGCAGCGTGCATAGCAGCATCCAAACTGCCCGGACAGATTGCACTCACGGTTGGACGTCAAGAATTAGCGCAATATCTCCCACTTGCCGATCGCAAAGTGGTGGCACGACTGATTACTGCCCCTGATTTCGAGCTCCCACCAAGCTGGTCACTCATCAGTGAACGTGGCCCATTCACCTACTCTTTTGAGCAATCTTTTCTAACCGATACCTCAGTTTTAGTAAGCAAAGATTCTGGCGGCATCAAACTCGATGCAAAGCTAGTCGTTGCACAAGAACTTGGGATAAACGTCATCATGGTTGAGCGCCCGTGGACTCCGCCAATTGAGATTGAGGTCGATAATCCCCGCGATGCTTGCGATTGGGTCATGCCCTTGCAATCCGCTAATGATCGCTAGGAATACGCTCCGCCGCAACCGTATGAGCAAGATCTAAACCAGCGCATACACCAATAACTACCACAGCCGGCGGTGTAATGCCCGCAGCAGTAGCCGCACTAACAACCTCACCAAGCTGGGTCTGCACTACATGCTGGGTATCGATGCTGGCATCGGCAATAACTGCTGCCGGAGTGTCTGCTTCCAGACCGCCTTCTAACAGAGCTTCAACGATTTCATCTAAGTGAGCTATACCCATGAGCACTACCAGCGTGGTCTTAGTTTTAGCTAGGGCCTGCCAATCTACCTTTGATCGAGAATCCTTGGGACCGACATGACCTGAAACAATTGTAAAACCCTGGACTAGATGCCGGTGCGTCAATGGGATGCCAGCCAAAGCCGGAGCCGATGTCGATGAAGAAACACCAGGAATGACGTGACAGGGAATCCCAGCTGCTGCGCAGGCCTGCCATTCCTCTCCACCGCGACCAAAAACGAAGCTGTCTCCGCCTTTAAGTCGTACTACTGCACGCCCAGCTTGTGCATGCTCCACCAAGAGCTGATTGATCCGTTCTTGAGGCACATACTCACCGTGCGGAATCTTTCCCACAGGAATGCACTCAGCTGTAACCTCGTCAAGAAGACTCACCGGGCCAAGCCGGTCATACAAAATGACGTCGGCAGCGCGAAGCGCCTTCAGCCCTGCAACAGTAATGAGATCCGGATCTCCTGGCCCCCCACCAACAAGGGTTACAGTGCCAGCGGATGGCTGTGGAATCACGGGATTCTCCTTCACGATCGTGGTATCCGAACGGTCGTGTGGCGCGCCTTGGGTCCTCGCCCAGCCGTTCCCCGATCGGTAGGCTGCTAGTCGATCTGGCTTACCCTTGCGGGATCACAGTGGCGGGACCGCTTCGGGATTTCACCGAAATTCATCCAACAGCGCCCCTTGATACTGCCATATTTGTTTTTCCATGGCGAGCTGACCCCTAGTCTTAGCCTGTGACCATTGATCGTAATACCGAACTCCTAGGCCGTACTCCCGGCCTTGCAGAGGAACATTTTGTCCACGACGGCCTAATTACCAAGCGCTTTGTACGTGCAATCGCATTGGCTTCACTACGCCCCTGCCCAGGCGAGATGCTATGGGATCTTGGCACCGGAGCTGGTTCTATCGCCGTCGAATGGTGCCGCACAGATCCACGATGCCGCGCTGTTGGTGTGGAACGTAAGAATGATCGAGCCGCAAATGCCCGAATGAACTCAGAAAATCTGACCGAACCTGGCCAATACGAGATCATCATTCACGATCTTGCAACCGGCCTGCCAGAAGGACTGCCAACGCCTAATGCAATCTTCATCGGCGGCGGCGCAAGTACCGCCATCATTGAAGAAGGGATCTCCAGACTCCAGCCTGGAGGGCGTCTCGTGGTCCATGGTGTCACTATGGAAACCGAGATGGCCGTCATGCAATGGCATTCCCGCTTTGGCGGTGAACTTGCCAGAATTGGCGTCGAGAATGGTGATGCTATTGGCCGTTTGCGCGGCTGGCAGCCCTCACGCACGGTAACCGCTTGGACGCTGGCTATCGGCGCTGAAGCAAGCTAACGAGATCAATGTTGGTGGGGCGTTGCGGTAATCCCAAACGTCGCGCTACGGACAGCGCCCAGGGCTGCACCAAATGAGCGCGCTCCACCAACTCTGGATCATCAAGTAACTCGACGATAGATCCCTGAATAACACGATGATCCACAACAATCAGAGCTTGATCTGCCCAGGCAAGTGCCCAATCCACATCGTGGGTGGCAACAATGATCGTCGTGCCATGGTCATGGACTCGAGCCAGGGCCGCATGCATGTCGCGAACACCTGCAGGATCAAGACCAGCCGTAGGTTCATCCAGAAGCAATACCTCTGGACGCATGGCAACTGCCCCAGCTGTCGCGACCCGTTTACGTTCTCCGTAAGACAGTTGATGGGTAGCTCGACGAGCGAGCTTTTCAACCCCGAGTAAAGCCATCGCTTCTTCGACTCGCTGTGCAGCCTGCCCTGGAGCCAACCCCAGATTCATTGGTCCAAAAGAAATGTCTTGATAGACATCGGCTGAGAATAACTGGTCATCTGGGTCTTGTAATACCAGTTGCACCCGGCGACGATGCTCCCGCAAGCCAGAACGCCGATAATCAAGCTCCCCATCGGCACGACGTACCATGCCAGATGTTGGCCTCAAAGCTCCAGAAAGGCAGCGTAATAATGTGGTCTTACCGCTGCCGTTAGCTCCAAGCAACGCGATCTTTCCGCCTTCAGGGATCTCGCAATCGACCTGATCTAAAACCATTGGGCGCCCAGGATGGGTCGCGCAGAGTTGTTTCGTCATAAGAATTGCTGACATTGATAGTCCTTAGCGCCAAGGGTGTCCAGAGACTGCCCAGGAGATTACCCAGGTAGCAAGAGCAGCAGTAACACCGCTGATCAGGAGTAGCGGAGAGCGTCGCTGTGGCAGCGGTAATGTAGTGAAAGAGGACTCAAAACCACGATTAACCATCCCCTCTTGAAGCCTTGTTGCTCGCCCCCAAGAACGGAGTGCTACCACGCCGACTAAGGCTGCGGTATTGTCCCAACGCCGCCGCCATGATCTCGCCCCTTGCGGGGCATCACCAAGACGGGCTTGGTGGGCTTGGACAACACAAAAGAGAGAGTCGAGGAAGACAAAAACTAAGCGGTAGGTCAATGAGGCTATTTCGAGCAACGCGTCGGGAAGATGGAGCCGACGCATCCAAGTGAGAATATCGACCAGCGGCGTCGTCGTCGCCAGCACCATGATGGCTAGCGTGCCAGAAACACCATGAGCAAACATTCCGGTGGCTGTGCGTAAAGATGTCGGGGACATCGCAAAAGAACCCCGGCGCCACCATTCTTGTGGCTGTGCTACCCCGCCAACGGTGACCGCGACAGAGATACCGCCTATGAGCAAGAAAGCAACCGGGGCAAACATCGCCTGCCACAGCACGCGAACCGGGACTTTAGCCCACACCAAGATGAACAAACAGCTAACGACGGCCACGATGATGGTCCCCGGCCAGGTTGGGCTGACTAATGCAGCCAAAACTAGGCTCAAGCTCGTAACAACTTTGTCCACAACTCGACGATGCCGCCAAGGAGAATCCCAGGCGGCATCATCGAGAGCAGTTAGTGGTGTGCTCATGCCTTAGCCGAAGTTAGCTTCGCTTTCGAGCTATCGCTTGATGCACTCTTACGCGTGCACACAGCCTTCTTGCCACTCATCCGGCCAAGAGCATAGAACAAAATGCCCGAACCGATGGCTGCCTGAATTGCGAATAGTCCTGACTCAATTTCTCCGGACTTAGGTTCAAAGATCGGCTTGAACCAAGGTTCTGCACCATTAGCTTCAGCTGCTTCGGCTGCAACAGAATCAGTACCAGCGAAGCTCTCTTCGCCAGTGGAGTGATGCGAACCAACGATGAAACACAATGCAAAAATTGCTACCAACGCAACGAGGGCAGCAGGAAGCGCCCAACGCGACTTTGAGGTCAAGGAACGATCAGACATGGGTATCCTCCATTTCGGTAACAGCATCAGCATCGAGAACACCAAGATCAACCAGCTGTGGAGCTGCCACCTGAGCTAAGAAGCGGAACAAGACAACACCAAGAATGCCTTCGATCAGCGCCAGCGGGATCTGGGAGTAGCCAAAGATCGTCATGAACTTAGCCACCGAACCCATTACGCCAGACTGCGGGTCAGGCAATGCCACACCAAGCTGGATTGATGTCACCAAGTATGTGGTCAAATCTGCAAAGATCATCGCCAAAGCGATGCCCACAACGCCGGGGGCCTTGAGCTTCTTACAAAGTTTGTAGGCTGCGTAACCACACCATGGGCCCACAATGCCCATAGAAAATACGTTAGCGCCAAGCGTTGTGATCCCACCATGAGCAAGCAACAATGCTTGGAAGATCAAAACAATGGTGGAAAGGAACGCCATCACTGGCGGTTTGAAAAGAACTGCACCAACACCTGTGCCAGTGGGATGCGACGAAGATCCTGTGACGCTCGGGAGCTTAATCGCACTCAGCAACAGCGTGACGGCACCAGCCGTACCCAGGAGCAGCTTGCGCTCTGGGTGTTCCTTAACCTGCTTAACAACCTCACGAGCGCCCCAAATTACAAAGGGCGCCGATGCAGCGTACCACACGGCGCATGGCGCCGGAGAGAGAATGCCTTCTGCGATATGCATGAGTATTCACTCCTTTCTCGGGATCGTGCGTCCCGTCCTCGAAAGGCTCGCCCGATGTCCGGTTTCTGGCTCCCACCTAAAGGTGTTCACAGTGGCGCGACCGCTTCGGAATTACCCGACTTTTACGCACATCGACGAGATATCTAGTTGTAGCTTTGAGTATGTCACCTTTATTTTCCCAGCTTTACCTCGGGTAGGCTTAAGACTTGCAGCATCCCCGGCAGGTAAAGGATCACTATGGCTGAATATCGAACCAACGGCAGCGACATCTACGCCGAGTCTTTCCGAATTATTCGTGAGGAATCCAATCTCGAACGCTTCCCCGCAAACCTAGAGACAGTTGCGGTCAGGATGATACATGCAGCCGCTGACCCCGCAATCGCTGACGACATAGCTTTTACCCCCAACGTTGCCGCAGTAGCGCGTGCAGCATTGGAAGCTGGCGCACCGATCTTGTGCGACTCATCTATGACCGCTACTGGAATCATCGCTTCTCGGCTCCCCCGCAATAACGAGATTATCTGCAAGATCAAGGACCCGGCACTGGCTGAACTAGCAGCTGCACTCAACACCACCAAGACTGCTGCTGCTGTTGATCAGTGGTATCAAGATGGGCTGATGGAAGGTGCCATCATTGCTATCGGAAATGCGCCTACCGCTTTGTTCCGAGTCTTGGAAATCTGCGCTGAGAAGAAGGTTCGCCCAGCTGCGATCATTGGCATCCCGGTGGGATTCGTCGGTGCGGCTGAATCGAAGCAGGCACTTATCGATGATGAATCTGGCCTGGACTACCTCACGCTCAAGGGACGTCGTGGTGGATCAGCAATCACAGTTGCAGCGATCAACGCCATCGCTTCGCGTGACGAGAGCACTAACGAGCACAAGTAAGTAGTACATAA
>CAMQXE010000077.1 GCA_947038745.1 uncultured Propionibacteriaceae bacterium
CCAAGCCGCACATACCGCCATCACCAGGCCTAAGGCCAAGAGCGCACCTTGCAATTTCACGACGGCGCGCAAACACCCTTCCTTTGACTCCGCCACCCGAGTAATGAGTACGCCTTGAAAGGCTTGCAACGGCATCATGATCGGTGACCGGGTCAACGTGATGCCCACGATCAGAACCGACAACATCGCCGGGTCAGCTCCGGGGGCAGCGATATCTAACATCACGGGAAAACCAACCACGAGCAAAGACCAGGCGAAGAAGCTCAGCATGGATTGGGCGTCTGTTTTGATCAACTGGCGTATCCCCCGGTCAGCACGGCTACGTGCCAAACGACGTCCTCCCGGTATCAACAAGAAGAGCAGCCAAGTCGCGGCTGGTATTGCAGTGGCAACTTCCATACCGACCAGCGTTGGTGCCACCACGACGGCAAGCGCGACAATGACGAGTCGAAGCGTGGCTTCGCCACCCATGAGAGCGGCATATAGCCCCCACTCTTTAGCACCACCGAACGACCCAGACAATGCCATCTGCCCCGAATGCAAGAGCGCCGCAAAGACCACTGCAGCAATCCCCAGCACCCCCGACTGCGGCAAGACTCGCGCTCCCCACCACGGCGAAGATAAGGCGAGGACCAGTGCTACGACAGCACCCAAAATTAATGCCACCGGAATCACCCGAGCACCAGCTTTGGGCTCTTTCATCGAAGAACTGACGTTCACTGCCCGGGTTGCCTCAGGCTGCACTCCCGCCACCGTTCCCATGATTCCGAAAAGTACGCCCCAGAAAACCAGGAACTCTTTATTCTGCTCGACGCCTAGAACGCGCGCTGTAATCACTGTGATCACAAAAGAACACACTGCAGCGACGACCGATGCCGCCAGAATGCTGCCCGCTTTTCGCTTCGAGAGGTTGGCTGATTCCTCCTGAGTAACACTCATATCAGCATCATGCGTCTGGGGCTTAGTCGAGGTAGTCACTAGATAAGCCTACCGAGGACACAGCACAGCGCCTGACAAACCACTCTAGGCGGCTGCCAGGCGCTGTGAAAATATTTACTTTCCAGAGTAGTAAGCGGTTAGCACGCTTGTCATTGCAGGGATATCGTCACAGCCACAAAGCTCACGGGCGCTGTGCATTGACAGCAAGGGGATACCCAGACGAGTAGCTGTGATCGGTCCAATCGTCGAACCACACGGAACCTCGTTATTACCCACGAACTCCTGGCTATCGATACCGGCAGCCTTGCACAAGCGGTACCACAACGCACCACCGACAGCATCAGTTGCGTAACGCTGATTACCGTTTACCTTGAGCACCGGCCCGCCATTGAGCACGAGCTTGTTGCCCGGATCATGCTTGCTGACGTAGTTCGGGTTGACCGAGTGACCAGCGTCGGCAGAAATGCACGACGATTGCGCCAACATCTGGCGGTAACCTTCTTCATCTTTGCCCAAAGATGCTGCGATACGACGAAGGAGATCTTCAAGGATCGGGCCAGCAGCACCAGTACGAGTCGAGGAACCGACCTCCTCATGATCAAAGGCAGCCAGCACATTGACGTCATTACCGGGCTTGGCAGCCAAGAGCGCATCTACCGAGCAGAACACGCTAGATAAGTTATCCATACGCCATGCAGCGAAGAACTCTTGCTCGGTTCCGATCAGGCTTGGCTTATGGGTATCAGTTGCATGAATGTCGTAGAAGCCCAGATCGTCTCGATCCATGCCCGCTAGCTTGCACAGATAATCCACAATGTCGAGATTCGATCCCACCGCATAGAGCGGCATGAGATTTTCTTGACGGTCCAAATGCAGATTGTCATTCACTGAGCGGTCCAGATGCGGCGCGAGCTGCGGGATCACCATAATCGGCCCTGTTTCGACTAGCCGCTCTTGACCGTCTTTAGTCACAAGGCGCCCAGCTAGGCCAAGATCACGGTTGAGCCAAGAGCTCAGCAGCGGACCGCCATACACCTCCATACCCACCTGCTGATACCCGGCAGACGTACGTACCGGGTTTGGCTTGAGCTTGAATGACGGCGAATCCGTGTGCGAGCCCACGATACGGAAGCCCTTGGGCTGTGGCGAAGGAATCCACCAAGCCATACATGCGCCATCACGAACGAAGTAGTGTCCACCGGGTGCTGCGCTGAACGGCTCAAGCTCTGACTGGCGGGTAAACCCCGCCACGTCGAGCTGACGGGCCAATTCCGCTGCGGCGTGGAACGACGTCGGCGAAGCCTGGATGAACGAGCTGAAACGCTCCATTGCGTCAGAAGTCATAGCACTATCTAACACCCGTCACGATGCCAGCGGTTCGCCGGGGATCAGCTTTACCCCAGATCCAGGGTCTGCAAGCTGCTCTACACCAGCGTTACCTGACCACAGCAATTCCTGTAGCTCTGGCAATGCCACTTCTCTTGCTGCCCCTTCAGCATCTCCCAAATCAGCCAACGGCTCACCAGCTGCTACTTTAAGCTCCTCGAAACGCCGAGCCTTAGGCATAACCCGGGCTTGGAATGTTCCAACTGATTCGTTATAGGCCCGGGTCGCTTGGTCGAGCCGGGCACCAACCACAGCAAATCGTGAGGCAAAACTACGTAAACGGTCGTAGAGTTCCACCCCAGTTTTGCGTACTTCTTCCGCCCCATTTAAGAACTCGATCTGACGCCAGGTGTGTTCTATCGTGCGCAGCATTGCGATCAACGTCGATGGCGAAGCCACTACTACCCCCTTACGGGCAGCAACATCATAGAGATCTGGAACTGCCTCTAACGCGTGAAGCAATAGGCCATCCCCCGGCAAGAACATCACGACGAACTCAGGAGCAGCAAGGCTGCCCAACTCCCAGTAGCGCTTACCACCAAGCTGATCCAGGTGAGTCCGCACGTGACGGCCAAAATCCGCTCGGACTTGTTCTTGCTCGGCGTCATCTGCCGCTTGCCATTCGAGGAAGGCATTAAGTGGCACTTTGGAATCGACATAGACCACTCGACCCTCAGTCAATCGCACCGTCATATCTGGACGTAGCAGTGCACCATCACGCGAAGACGAGCTTTGCATCTCAAAATCGCAGTGATCCACCATCCCAGCAGCCTCTACGACTCGTTTTAGCTGAGCCTCTCCCCACGCCCCACGGACGTGGGGCTTACGTAGTGCCGTAGCCAGTGCCGACGTCTCCCGGCGTAGCTGCTCCGAGGTTTGCCGCACCTCAAGCACCTGATGGCGCAGATCCGCAGCCGATACCGAGCGATCTTTCTCAATCTGCTGGTACTGCGCAGTCAGCGTAGTGAGCTGTTCCCGTAATGGCCGCAGGAGTAATTCTGTCTGCTGCAATCGTGCTTCCGCAGATTGCTCTGCCACAGCCTGATGCCGCTCTGCTTCACGCGCAGCAAGCAACTGAAATTGATCAGCAAGTTCTTCGCGTGAGCGCACCAACTCGTCATAGCGGGCCTCAGCATCGTTGCGTTGCGACGTCAGCAAACTCACCTGGGCAGCAACCTCGGTATGTTTCATTTGCCACGCGGTAGCCTGTTCCCGCAATGACTCTGTGCGCAATGTTGCCCGCACTTTTGCAACGAAGAAACCTGCCACAAACGCACACGCAGCTACCGCACACCACATCAGAATGCTTTTGCTATCCATATTCCAAGCCTGCCACTCACCACTGACAAAACTGCGAAATACGTTGCCAACGCCTATACAAGCACCTCAGATTCGCGGTTTTCGGATCTCTCTAGGCAGGGCAAAAACCAATGACTCTTCGATGACACTGTCCTCGGTGGCCTGGGGATAACCTGCCGCTTCCAACCGTGCCAATACGCCTTGGACTAGCTCGTCGGGAACACTTGCGCCTGACGTCACGCCGATACGATCAACGCCTTCCAGCCAAGAATCTTGAATCTGGTCGGCATAATCGACCAGATATGACGCCTTCGCCCCCGATTCCAAAGCTACTTCAACTAAACGCACCGAGTTCGATGAGTTCGTGGAGCCGACCACGATCACTAGATCGCAGTTGGGAGATATCGTCTTAACAGCCAACTGACGGTTCTGCGTGGCATAGCAAATATCGTCGCTCGGCGGCGAAATGAGGTTGGGGTATTTCTGCTTCAACCGCCCCACAGTCTCCGTGGTTTCATCAACTGACAAGGTAGTTTGGGTTAGCCAGACGACCTTCGACGGGTCTGGCACAGATACCTGGTCTACATCATCTGGCCGCTCAACCAACACGATATGGTCCGGGGCCTCACCTGTGGTCCCCTCGACTTCCTCGTGCCCACCATGCCCGATGAGCAGAATTGTCAGATCCTGCTCAGCGAAACGCTTGGCCTCATGATGAACTTTTGTCACTAGCGGGCAGGTCGCATCAATGGCGAGCAAGTTACGAGACTTCGCCGCGTCGCGCACCGCCGGGGAAACCCCGTGCGCGGAAAAAACAACTGTCTCCCCCGTAGGAACTTGGTCGAGTTCTTCAACGAAGATCGCCCCTTGTGCTTCCAACATGGCGACGACGTGCTTGTTATGCACGATCTGTTTGCGCACATACACCGGGCTGCCATAAATCTTCAGCGCCTCTTCAACGGTATGCACCGCTCGGTCAACTCCTGCGCAGTACCCACGCGGAGCGGCAACGACGACTGATTTTTTACCCATACCTTTGAGTTTAGAGGGCTACGCAACAGAAAAATGTCAGTGCCAACCCTTAAGCTCATCTCATGTCTGATCCAGGAAAGTCTCCAGAGACCGCATTCCCGCTGCGCGTGCTCTCTTCCAAGATCGAAGGCTGGATCGGGCGTCTCGGAGATGTTTGGGTATCTGGGCAGCTTACTGAGGTTGCGCATAAACGTGGTTGGAGCTACATCACATTACGCGACACCCAAGCCGAAGTATCGCTACAGGTAAGCTGCAAAACCTCCGTATTTGAATCCTCCGGGCCACTCGCTGAAGGCGCTGAAGTTGTTGTTCATGGCAAGGTTTCTTGGTGGACCAAATTAGGCCGTCTGACCTTGCAGGCACAAGAGTTTCGCCCAGTTGGGCAAGGTCATTTACTTGCCCAACTTGAACAGCGCAAACACATGCTCCGCGCCGAAGGACTTTTTGATCCACAACGCAAAAAGCGGCTTCCGGTGCTGCCCATCAGCATCGGCCTTATTACAGGTAAAGACTCTGCCGCTGAGCAAGATGTTGTGGAAAACGCCCGGCGTCGCTGGCCAGCGGCCCACTTTGTTTACGCCTATGCAGCCATGCAAGGCTCCCGCTGCGTCGCAGAAGTTATCGACGCTATTACCCGCCTTGATGAGCTTCCTGGCATTGATGTCATCGTCATTGCCCGTGGAGGTGGCTCATTAGACGATCTGCTCCCGTTCTACGACGAAGCCATGGTGCGAGCTGTTGCCGCTGCGCGCACCCCTATTGTGTCTGCTATCTGCCACGACGTCGATACCCCGCTAATCGACCTGGCCGCTGATTGGCGTGCCTCCACTCCCACCGATGCCGCTAAGCGGATCGTGCCCGACGCTGACGAAGAGCGCCGTCAGGTGGAGGCTAGCACCACTCGGATACGCCGAGCTATCACGGAATATCTAGCCCGCGAGCAGCACCAGCTTCAGGCGATCAGGTCGCGTCCGGTACTGGTTAATCCAGCAGCGAGCATCCACGCACACTGCGAACGGCTAGTCACGCAGCAGCAACGACTTCAACGTGCAGCCCAGCGTGCCATACAGGAACAGCAGGGTTCCGTCACCACAAGTCTGGCTCGCATTCGAGCTATGTCACCAAAAGCCACTTTGGAGCGTGGCTACGCCATCTTGGTCCACGACGGAGCCAGCATCACCAGCGTGAGTGATGTCAGCCCAGGCCAACAACTCAGCGCTATCGTGCTTGATGGCGAACTTAACTTGACTGTCGAAGCAGTAACCGAACATCAGCGGAAGGACTCCGATGACTGAGCCAACCATGAGCTATGAGCAAGCCCGAGAGCAGCTTGACACTATCGTCCACAAGCTGGAATCCGGTGGGGCAAGTTTGGCCGAAACGATGGCGCTCTGGGAGCAGGGCGAAGCAGCCGCAGCAATATGCCAGCACTGGCTCGATGGCGCCGTCGCCAAGATTGACGCTGCCCGAACCCAGAACGAATCATCCCGCTAGCGGAAAATAGCGAGCCAGATCCCGATGTAGTGAGCGACGGCTGCAAGCACTGTGCAGAGGTGGAATACCTCGTGGAACCCAAACCACGAAGGCCACACATTGGGCTTCTT
>CAMQXE010000078.1 GCA_947038745.1 uncultured Propionibacteriaceae bacterium
AAGATTGACACCCTTGAGGATCTTTTTAGGACCGTCTTCGGTCATAACGTCGACGTGCAGGTCCTTGATGATGAGTTCGGACATGACTTACTTCTCCTTGATTTCCAACGGGTTGTCAACGTCGGCGAAAGTAGCGGCGCCGAAACGGACGTGGTTAATGGGGGCCGACGCTAGCGCCGGAACGGATAGGACTTCGCGGTTCATGACAGGCTCCCAATCGCCTGTTCAAGCTCGGCATCAATGCTGGCGATAAGACGCTGTTCGATCTCTGGCACCCCGATACGACGCACGATATCGACGAAGAAGCCATGCACCACAAGGCGCTTAGCCTCAGCCTCGGGAATACCGCGGCTCATGAGGTAGAACATCTGTTCATCGTCAAAACGTCCGGTAGTCGAGCTATGCCCAGCACCAGCGATCTCACCAGTCTCAATTTCAAGATTGGGAACAGAATCAGCCTTGCAGCCATCGGTGAGGACCAGGTTCTTATTCGCCTCGTAAGTCTCAATACCTTCAGCAACCTTGCGGATAAGAACATCGCCTACCCACACCGAGTGCGCACCTTTACCTTGCAGCGCACCGCGATAATCAACGACTGACTTGGTCTTGGGCTGATTGTGATCGACGAACAGACGGTGCTCAATGTGCTGCCCAGCATCAGCGAAGTACACGCCGTACTGTTCCAGTGAACCGCCAGGGCCAGCGTACTGAGCACGCTCAACTAGGCGAATAGCCTGACCGCCCAAGGAAGCGTGGATAGTGCGCACTGTGGCGTCGCGACCAATACGGTATGACGTCTGCCCACCATGCAAGGCGTCATCGTCCCAGTCTTCAATAGTGACGAGATTGAGCTGTGCCCCATCGGCAACCTCGACATCAGTCTTAATCGCGTAACGGGCACTACCCTGCTGGCGAATCACCAAAGTGACACGCGCATGACGGCCTACCCGGATGAGGATATGCCCGAAGCAGGACTGTCCAGTACCGGTCAAAGTAATGACGGCAGGCTCATTCAGAGCCAGATCAGCAGGAACATCGATGAGCATATGACGCTTGGCATTGTGGAATGCCATCGCTGCCACGCGATCAACAGGTGCTTCTACAGCCAATTCTTGGGCGTGTTCGGCGCTTATCTCAGTGACCGTGAGGCCTTCAGGAAGCGTCGATTCCCATTCGAGTTCTGTGCTAGCAGCCCCCTGCTCCATGAGCGGAGCAAAGGTATTTACTGGAGTAAATCGCCAAAACTCGCTACGACCAGCAGGCATATCAAAGAAGTCCACCTCCCAGCTAGGAGTGGGATGTAGATGCGAAGCGACTGCCTCAACAGCCT
Organism: uncultured Propionibacteriaceae bacterium; assembly: GCA_947038745.1. The sequence goes on from CAMQXE010000078.1 coordinate 1,331, forward strand.
CAGAAACGTTGTTTTGCATTAGCCCACCGCACCTTCCATCTGCAGTTCGATGAGCCGGTTAAGCTCAAGGGCGTATTCCATCGGAAGCTCACGCGCGAATGGCTCAATGAAGCCGCGCACGATCATCGCCATGGCCTCATCTTCGGTCAGGCCCCGCTGCATGAGGTAGAACAACTGATCGTCGGAGATCTTCGACACAGTAGCTTCATGCGCCATCGAAACGTCGTCTTCACGAACATCGACATAGGGATAGGTGTCCGAGCGTGAGATCTGATCGACCAGCAACGCATCGCACTTCACCGACGATGCCGAGTGATGCGCGCTAGGCATGACCTGGACTAGGCCACGGTATGAGGAACGTCCACCACCGCGCGAGATCGACTTCGACACGATTGAGCTGGACGTATTTGGGGCAAGATGGACCATCTTGGACCCGGTGTCTTGATGTTGCCCTTCGCCTGCGAAGGCGATAGACAAGGTTTCCCCACGCGCATGCTCACCCATGAGGTAGCAGGCCGGGTACTTCATCGTGATCTTGGAGCCGATGTTGCCATCGATCCATTCCATCGTCGCGCCTTCTTCACACATAGCTCGCTTGGTGACGAGGTTGTAGACGTTATTCGACCAGTTCTGGATGGTTGTGTAGCGGCACCGAGCGCCCTTCTTGATGATGATTTCCACCACCGCCGAGTGCAGCGAATCCGACTTGTAGATCGGTGCCGTGCAGCCCTCAACATAGTGCACCGATGCACCTTCATCAACGATGATCAGCGTGCGCTCAAACTGGCCCATATTCTCGGTATTAATCCGGAAGTAGGCCTGGAGCGGAATAGAGACGTGCACACCCTTGGGGACGTAGATAAACGAGCCACCCGACCACACTGCGGTGTTGAGCGCTGAGAACTTGTTGTCGCCGGTGGGGATCGCCGTCGCGAAGTACTGCCGGAACAGCTCAGGATGCTCGCGCAGCGCTGAATCCGTATCAAGGAAGATCACGCCTTGGCGCTCCAATTCCTCATTGATCTTGTGATAGACCACCTCAGACTCATACTGAGCCGCAACGCCAGAGACGAGCCGGGCTTTCTCCGCCTCCGGAATACCCAACTTGTCGTAGGTGTTCTTAATGTCCTCGGGGAGGTCTTCCCAGGATTCGGCTTGGCGCTCCGATGCCCGCACGAAGTACTTAATGTTGTCGAAGTCAATATCGGAAAGATCCGTACCCCACGTAGGCATGGGCTTCTTACCAAACATCGACAAACCCTTGAGCCGCATCTCTAGCATCCACTCGGGCTCATTCTTCATCCGAGAAATGTCGCGCACGACTGCTTCCGAGAGTCCACGCTTGGCGCTAGCGCCAGCGACATCCTCATCGTGCCAGCCATACTCATAGGTGCCCAGCGCGGCCAGGTGTTCTTCCTGTGTCGCGCCGAGACCGGGGGCTCGGGATTCAGTGCTCATCATTCTCCTGGTTAGGTATCGGCAGCAGCCCATTCTCGGTAATCGAGAGCAGGTGCGGCGTCGGGACGCGGGACGCCTTGTTCGACGTCACAGAAATTTCGGGAATGTAGGTAGTGCAGACGGTGTCGCCGTGGGCAATGGTGGCGATCCGCTGTACTCGGCTGCCCAAGATCTTGGCGAATACTTCTGTCTCGGCTTCGCATAGCTCTGGGTACTTCTCAGCAACCGTGGCAACCGGGCAGTGTCGCTGGCATAGCTGCTCACCGGTTACCACAGGTGCGGCAGCAGCAACAAAACCATCTTCGGTGAGCACTTCAGCGAGAGCTTCGGTCTGATCCATCTCTGGCCGCTTTGCCACGATCTCTTCATAACGCTGCTCAACAGCGTGAGCGCGCTCCTGAGCAAAAGCACGTACTGCGCTCTTGCCGCCAGTTGCGCACAGAAAATCTAGGGCTTGTAGCGCTAAGTCATCGTAAGCATGGTGAAAACGCGACCGGCCACTATCCGTAAGGGTAAAAACCTTCGACGGTCGCCCACGTAGCCCGGCAGGCTGCTGAACGCGCTCAACGACATCACCAGCATCAACCAATTGAAAGAGGTGACGACGGATGCCGGCCGGAGTTAAGTCGAGTCGCTGCGCTAGCTGGCTGGCTGTCGAAGGACCATAACGGAGTATGGAAGAACAGACCCGACGTCGCGTCGTGTCCTCGCCTTGTCCATGCTCGATTGTTTTCACAACGCCAGTATTGCGTAAATACCCAAATCTCTCTACGTATCACACCCTAAGTCGCCACTATCACCGCTTGCCATAAGGCTTTTTTCAATATATTTTGACCTGCAGCACCTGATTATTTACTTGTCAGATAGCTTCAATTGCGCTATTCGAACTGACGATTCAGCCCGAGGGTCGCTTATCCAAAAACCCACCATTTCATTATTCTATAATGAAATGATTAAGCTAGTCATAGCCAGCAACTACCCCTACACAGCTTCGCTCGCTAGGCTTGGCCTAGACACCACTGGAGGAGAGCCATGACTGATCTTGCCTACACGCTGCCCGCTGACTGGAACGAGCTAGACTGGAAAGCCGTCAATTCGGCCCGCCTGCTCGCCGCAGATGCTGTGCAGAAAGTTGGCAACGGCCACCCCGGCACGGCCATCAGCCTTGCCCCTGTTGCCTATCAGCTCTTCCAAAAGACGATGCGCCATGACCCTACTGATCCAACTTGGATTGGCCGTGATCGTTTCATCTTGTCTTGTGGCCATTCATCGCTGACGCTTTACCTTCAGCTCTTTCTCGGCGGCTTTGGCCTTGAGATCGATGATCTTAAGGCGCTACGCACGTGGGATTCACTTACACCCGGGCACCCGGAATACGGCCACACGGCAGGCGTGGAATCGACGACTGGCCCTCTAGGGCAAGGCGTCGCTATGGCTGTCGGCATGGCAATGGCTCAGCGTCGCGAGCGCGGTCTTTTCGACCCCGAAGCTCCTGCTGGCACTTCACCCTTCGATCACGATATTTATTGCATCTGCTCTGAAGGCGATCTCGAAGAAGGCGTCTCCGCTGAAGCTGCTTCGCTGGCTGGCACCCAAAAATTGGGCAACTTGACGGTGCTCTATGACAAGAACCAGATCTCCATTGAAGATGACACCATCATTGCCTACACCGAAGACACCGCCGCTCGATTTGAGTCCTACGGCTGGCACGTTCAGGTTGTCGATTGGCGCGCTGAGGCTGCCTACCACGAAAACCTCGAAGCATTGGAACAAGCACTCGCTGCGGCCAAGGCCGTGACCGATAAGCCGTCGTTCATCTTGATGCACACGATCATCGGTTACCCCTGCCCCACCTTGCGCAATACCGGCAAATCTCATGGCTCAGCTCTGGGCGATGCTGAGATCCGTGCCACCAAGGAACTCGTTGGGCTTAACCCTGATGAGCAATTCGCTATTGCTGACGAGGTGCTAGCCCATACCCGCAAACTACAAGAACGCGGCCAGCAGGCCAAGGCCCAGTGGCAGAAATCCTTTACCGCCTGGCAGTCTGCTAACCCTGAGCGAGCCGCTCTCTTGGAGCGGATGTCGCGCCATGAGTTGCCTGAAGGCTGGGACGTCGATCTTCCCGTTTTCGCCGCCAGTGAGAAGGGGGTTGCGACTCGGGCAGCATCAGGTGATTTCCTCACTGCTGCCGCGCCAAAGCTCCCAGAATTGTGGGGCGGCTCAGCCGACCTAGCTGGTTCCAACAACACCACGCCTAAGGGCGAGCCGAGCTTCCTCGCCGATGGACATTCCTCTGCTTCCTTCAGCGGTACGCCTTACGGCCGGGTACTCCACTTCGGTATTCGTGAGCACGCCATGGGTGCCATCATGAATGGCATTCTTCTGCACGGCAACACCCGCGTTTATGGCGGTACGTTCTTTGTCTTCTCTGATTACATGCGTCCGGCTGTCCGCCTGGCGTCGCTAATGCACCAGCCTGCGCTCTACGTCTGGACCCATGACTCCATCGGCGTTGGCGAAGACGGCCCGACCCATCAGCCAGTTGAGCATCTTGCTGCTGCTCGCGCTATTCCTGGCCTTGATGTGGTTCGCCCGATGGACGCCAATGAAACTGTCGAGGTATGGAAAAAGGCGCTCACTGTCACCGATCATCCGCTGGCGTTGATCTTGTCCCGTCAGAATCTCCCGACGGTTCCGCGTGGTGAAGCAGGATTTGCCCAGGCCAGCGAAGCTGCTAAGGGCGGCTACATCTTGCGCGATTGCGCCGGAACTCCAGACGTTATCCTCATCGCTACCGGCTCCGAGGTTTCCTTGGCTCTGACTGCCCAGCAACAGCTTGAGCTCCAGGGTATCCAGGCCCGCGTCGTCTCCATGCCCTGTGTCGAGTGGTTCGAGGCACAAGATCAGGCCTACCGCGACGCAGTACTGCCTCCGGCGGTTCGTGCTCGCGTCACAGTTGAAGCTGGTATCGCAATGTGCTGGCACAAGTACCTTGGCGATGCTGGCGAAGCGGTTGCGTTGGAGCACTTCGGCGCTTCGGCTGATGGCGCGTTGCTCTTTGAAAAGTTTGGCTTCACGCCAGAAGCTATTGTGACGGCCGCGCAGCGTTCTCTAGCAAAGGTCCGCTAATGGATCCTCGCCTGCATCGCTTCCGTGATCTCAGTATGCTGACGGCGCATGTTGCGTCGCGGCTACTGACATCGCTAGAGCGGTTGCAGGCCGAGCAGGACTTAGTGCAGTTATGCCTATGCGGCGGAAGAACCGCAAATGCGTTCTATGCCGAGTTTGCTGAACAATTCCCGAAGCATGACGTCGATCCTTCAAGGCTTGAGCTTTGGTGGTCTGATGACCGTTACGTATCCACCGAAGATCATGCGCGCTATGCCGGGCAGGCTTTGTCTTTACTCGGCGGAGCTTTCCCGCTTGCAACGGCGCATACGCACTTGATGCCGTCACATAC
>CAMQXE010000079.1 GCA_947038745.1 uncultured Propionibacteriaceae bacterium
GATGGCAGCGCAAAGCTCAGCGGCGGTATCACCTCACTCAACCAGCTCTCCGCAGCAGCTAATGCCGCTCTTGCCGCTGGCGATACCGCCACAGCGCAGGGTTATCTGGCCAAAATCAATGCTTTGACCGCCGCAACTGGCCCTATCGGTGGCGGGGCAGCATCGCTCAATGCTGGTGCGACTCAGTTATCGTCTGGTTTGGCCGCTGGACAGCCCAAGGTTGATGCTCTCGCTGCTGGCGCAGCAAAACTCGACTCAGGTGCAGCCGCGCTGAGCACAGGAGCAACGGCGATGTCTGCCGGTGCGACTCAGTTGGCTGACGGTGTTTCTCAGATCGATGCCGGTGGCCAAAAGCTCAACGGTGGCGTTTCCCAACTCGCAGCCAAGATCCCGGCACTTGTCGATGGCATCAATGCTCTCAACACTGGTGCTCAGCAACTCGCCGATGGTACGGCCAAGCTCAATGACGGCACCACGCAGCTCAAGGACAAGACCCCTGAACTCGTCGATGGCACTAAGCAGCTCACCGACGGCGCAGCTCAGCTTGGTACTGAGCTAAAGAAGGGTCAAGATCAGATTCCTAATGACTCAACCGCTGTCCGGGAAGAGCGTGCCAAGACTGTATCTAGTCCTGTTGGGCTTGGTGCAGAGTACACAAACCAGGCAGATAGTTGGGGTGAAGGCTTTGCGCCGTTCTTCATCTCGCTCGCACTCTGGGTTGGTTGCCTCATTACCTGGCTCTTGCTCCGTCCTATGCAAACTCGTGCGCTGATGACGTCGGTTCATGGCTTCCGCAGCGCCTGGGGCTCGCTGAATCCGGCACTTCTGCTAGCTATCGGGCAGGTTTTAATCATGCTGACCGTAATGCACTTCGGTATCGGTATCAAGATTGCCAATGCCGCGGCAACTATCGGCATCGTCTTGCTCATCTGCTTTGCTTTCATGGCCTTGCAGCAGTTCCTTCAGATCGCGCTTGGTTCCGCCGCCGGAAAGGTCGTCATCATCGTGTTCTTGATGGTGCAGTTGGCTTCCTGCTCTGGTACTTATCCGATTGAAACTGAGCCGGCTTTCCTCCGTGCAATCAATCCCTTCATGCCCATGACTTACTCAGTTATCGGTATGCGTGAAGCCATTACTGGTGGTATTGATAGCCGGTTCTGGGTCGCGGTGGCAGTCATGGCGACGATCCTGGTCACAAGCCTTATCGGCTCCTCCATTGCCTGTGCAGCGAAACGAACCTGGACCGTCAGCCGTCTTCACCCAGCGCTGAGCCTGTAAGGTCAAGGGCTATGAGCACGCCTGAGAAGGTCGATGGACGCAAGTTGCGTCGCAGCGATACTAAAACTGTGATCCTCGATGCCGCGCTTGCGCTCTTTGCGCGGCATGGGGTGACGGCAACATCGGTCGATGACATCGCTGCCAAAGCTGGTATTGCTAAGGGTTCGATCTATTACAACTTCGCGAGCAAAGATGTCCTGACTCAGGAGTTGATGGCGTTTCATATCGGGCGGTTACATGAACGGATTGCCGCTGCGGCAGCAACCGGTCCTGGCGCGCAAGGGCGCCGGGCCATCGCTGAAGCTCTGCTGAGCGAGATGGAAGAACACACCGATGTCGCCCAGCTCATGATGAGCCAGATGTTCCGCTCAGATAAGTCCTGGCTTGATGGCGTAGCTCGCTGGCGCTCTACGATTACTGATCCCTTGACCAATAATCTTGTTGAAGAGCGCGGTGAGGACTACCGTCCGCTGGCTGAAGTTCAAGCCTCAGCTATGGTCGGCGCAACGTTAAGCGCCGGGCTGGACTGGCTGATATTTCGTCAAGATCTTCGGCGTGAAGACGTCATAGAAGCTCTAGCTCGGCTGACGACTGCCAGCTAATCCCAGAGTTATCCACAGGGTTTTCCCCAAGTGGGGATAAATAACACGGGTGTAATTCATAGCTGATAAGCCCTGATCTCGTCTACATAACACAAAAATCTCGCGTGGTCTGCTCATAAATAAGCAGGCCACGCGAGATTTTATAGCAGCTATTTAGTACTCGCGACGATCCTTACGCGGAGCACGCTCCTGGTAGGGACGAATCTCGATGAGCTTGCCTGAGATCCGAGTCGCCTCCAGTAGTTGCAGTGACCGGCGGTCCAAATTAACCGGCAGCTCAACGATGCTGTGATCTACCTGGATATCAATCCGGCCGAAGTCATCGCGCGACAATCCTGCCTCGTTGGCAATCGCACCAACGATGTGACGAGGCATGATCTTGTGACGACGCCCCACCGCGATTCGGTACGGAGTAAAACGACGGCTTCCGCCTCGATCTGAGCGATCAAACTCACGCGAACGACGATCTTCCCGATTGCCGCCGAAGTCCTCATCACGACGACCTCGACGCTCCTCGCGATCAAATCGACCGCCGCCGCGACGCTCGTCACGGTCCCCACGATCGCCGCGACGCTCAAACCGTTCTGACCGCTCTCCACGCTCAGGACGATCATCGCGATCCCGACGCGGCTTACGCATCGGTTCAGGCTGATCTTCCAGCAGGAGCGAACGCCCGTCATGAGCCATCACTGCGAGTGCGGCCGCGATATCTTCAGCCGTCGTGTCGTTGGTCTCTTCATAACGCGTAACCAAAGCACGGAACTCTTCGAGCTGGTCTGACTTCAGCGCCTCCGAAATAGCGTCATGGAACTTCGAGATGCGCGCGTCGTTTACCTTGTCAGCGCTCGGTAGCTGCATCTGCGTCATGGGCTGCTTGGTCGATTTCTCGTTCGTGCCCTGCAACCGCTTCTCCCGTGGGGTGACGAAGGAAATGGCCTTACCTTCACGCCCAGCGCGCCCAGTACGACCGATACGGTGCACATAGGACTCAGGGTCGAGCGGCAAGTCAAAGTTCACGACGTGGGAAATACGATCGACATCAAGACCACGGGCCGCAACGTCGGTAGCGACGAGGATGTCGAGCTTGCCGTCCTTGAGGTGATTGACGGTCCGCTCACGCTGCGCCTGCACCATGTCACCATTAATCGCAGCCGCTGAGAACCCGCGAGCGCGCAGCTTCTCGGCGATCGTCTCGCTGTCTTGCTTGGTGCGCGCGAACACGATCATGGCGTCGAAATCTTCGACCTCCAAGATTCGGGTCAGCGCGTCCAACTTCTGCATGTAGGACACCACGAGGAACCGCTGTGACGTTGTTGAGAGGGTCTTGGTCTTGCCCTTGACCGCAATCTCCACCGGGTCTTTCAGGTACTTCTTTGTGATGCGCTTGATCGGTGCGGGCATCGTCGCGGAGAAGAGTGCTACCTGCTTGTCTTCAGGCGTTTCCTCCATAATCCGCTCGACGTCCTCAACGAACCCCATGCGCAGCATTTCATCAGCCTCGTCAAGAACCAAGTAGCGGATCTCAGAGAGGTCAAGAGTGCCTTTTTCAATGTGGTCGATGATCCGACCAGGAGTACCGACAACGACATGGACACCACGCTTGAGCGCGGAGAGCTGCACACCGTAGGACTGTCCGCCGTAGATCGGCAACACATGCAGTTTGGGTAGGTGCGAGCCTAGTGATTCAAAAGCCTCCGCAACCTGGAGCGCAAGCTCTCGGGTCGGGGCCATGATGAGCGCCTGGGGCTTGCCCGGCTTGTTATCGAGATGGGACAGGATGGGCAGCGCGAACGCAGCGGTCTTGCCCGTACCAGTTTGCGCCAAACCAATGACGTCGAAACCATCCAGCAGCGGCGGGATAGTCTGCGCCTGGATCGGCGAGGGGGCTTCCCAACCAAGAGCCTGGAGGCCCTTGAGGACTCGCGCATCGAGTCCGAGATCGGCAAAGACGACGGGTTGGGCATCGTCTTGATCAGTTGCTTTCGTCAAGCTTTCTTCCATATTCACCAGGCAAGTCTACGCGAGTTCACGGCTGCTACATACCCGAACAGCATTTCGAGCATTGCATTTTTCTTGGGTGAGTCGTATGCTTCGCGCTTTTAGTCACGAAAAGGTGCGGTTTGCCGCTCCATTCAGCTCTGACAGTTTGCGCCACCAGCGTTACTAACATGAAACACGTGGGGCCAGATTACTCTGGCCCCACGTGGGAATTACCTTGTGCTGCGAGTTACTTCGCGGCGACGATCTGCACCGGAATGTGCGCCTTAACGGCGTCATGAAGTGCGATCTCGACCTGGTGGGAACCCACCGTCTTGATCGGCTTCGGGATCCGGATCGAACGCTTTTCGATTGCCGGGCCGCCAGCCTTCTTGACCGCAACCGCGATCTCAGCCGGGGTGACCGAACCGAACAGCTTGCCAGCCTCTGACGCACGCACTGGGAGCTCGACGGTCAGACCCTCCAGCGAAGTGCGCACCTCCTTGGCGTGGTCAATACCGCGGATTTCCTTGGCTGCCTTGGCGCGCTTGATGTCGACAATCTGCGACTCGCCGCCACGCGACCAACGAATTGCATGGCCCTGCGGGATGAGGAAGTTACGGCCGTAGCCGTCCTTGACCTCAACAACGTCGCCAGGAGCGCCGAGGTGCTCGACGCCAGTGGTGAGAATGAGCTTCATCTCTAGCCTCCTTAGCGAGCAGTCGATGCGTAAGGCAGCAAAGCTACCTCGCGAGCGTTCTTAACGGCCGTCGCTACCTTGCGCTGTTCCTGAACGGACAGGCCAGTAACACGACGGGCGCGGATCTTGCCGCGCTCAGAGATGAACTTGCGAAGTGTCGCAATGTCCTTGTAATCGATGGTGCCGATCTTGACCGCCTTAACGGGGGCGACCTTCTTCATCGACTTATTGGGCTTACGCCGATCGGCCATTGTGGTGCTCTCCTTTCGAGCCCGGCTTACGCCGGAATGTGCCTAATGGATTTCGAAAACCGGTGAGATAACCGGAAGTGGGATCAGAACGGAGGCTCTTCGCTCTGTGCCTGTGCCCACGGGTCCGCGACTGGGCCGCGGTTATTTGACGGTGCGGAGTTGGAATAGCCCTGCGACTGGCCTGCCGACCAGCCACCGCCGCCATTACCGCCGCCAGAGTTGCCCGTTGCACGAGCGACCTTGGCTGTGGCATAGCGCAGCGACGGACCCACCTCGTCCACATCTACCTCAAAGACCGTGCGACGCTCACCCTGCTGGGTTTCGTAGCTACGCGACTTGAGACGACCCTGAACGACGACTCGCATGCCCTTGGTGAGCGACTCTGCGACATTTTCAGCCGCCTGACGCCATACCGAGCAGTTAAGGAACATCGCATCGCCGTCTTTCCATTCATTGGATTGACGGTCGAAAGTGCGCGGTGTGGAAGCGACCGTGAAGTTCGCTACCGCAGCCCCAGACGGGGTGAAGCGCAATTCTGGATCGCCGGTGAGATTACCGACGATGGTGATAGTGGTTTCGCCTGCCATGTTGACTCCGAACGATGTCGAAACTAGTTAAAGAAAGTCTGGATCAAAACAGCCACAACTGTGGCTGGTATTCACCAGGGCCTTTCCACAACCTCGAACGCTTACTTAGCGTCGAGACGGAGAACCTTGGTACGCAGGATTGCTTCGTCGATCGTCATGAGACGGTCAAGCTCCTGAATATCCTTCGGCTCAGCGGTCAGCGTGAGAACAACGTAGATGCCTTCTGACTTCTTCGCGATGTCATAAGCCATCTTGCGCTTGCCCCAGGCATCCATGCCGTCGACAGTGCCGCCAGCGTTGGTGATGACCTGCAGGTGCTTCTCCATCATCGGAGTGACCTGGCGCTCGTCAACATCAGGATTGATGATGACCATGATTTCGTACTTGCGCATGTTCTTTACCCCACCTCCTACGGACTAAAACGGTCACGAGGATTTCCCGTGACAGGAGGGTTATGCGGTGTGCCGACTGTTGCACCGGATGGTGTTTCAGTTGGCACCCGCACAAGTTTACGCGACGTCGACGGGTCTGTCGAAGTTTTCTGTCACAACGTCCCACTTCGGGTCTGGGACAACTCCCCGGGCAACCAACCCAGGGTCTGCTGATAGCGGCGTGCGCGGTTTAGCGAAACGCTTATCTGACTTCCACCACGGCAGAACGCCGACGAAGCCATCCCGCGGCGGCACCGGATTTTCCGGTTCAAAACCGAGTTCGGCGGGGATCTCAGGAATGGCATCAGTCAGGAAATACTTGTCTCGATCATCAGCATGAGCCGTGACGATCTCGCGGAACTCCTTCATCTCGAAGTACAAG
>CAMQXE010000080.1 GCA_947038745.1 uncultured Propionibacteriaceae bacterium
ATCCGCACTAAATTGCGCCATGAGATTGTTACTCCTTCGGCCCTGACTCAGAGATGGCTAGATTAGAGGTTATTGGGGTGCTGGCTTCGGTTTCTGGAGCCATCCGTGCCAGCGCGACACTGATATTGTCCTTACCGCCTTGGACATTGGCCCAAGCTACCAATTCTTGTGCCAACTCTACTGGGGTAATCTGTGGTCTCTGCGCGCATATCTGATGTACCAAGGTTGCCAAAGCCTGGGCATCGGAACAGTAATTCCATAAACCATCGGTGCAGGCAAGTAAATACCCTGGAGTAAGCGCGCTAAACATAGAAGTCCGAGGAGAGATATCCCCAGCATCACGGCCAAGCCAACGAGTAATTGCATGCCCGCCGGGGCCGTTTTCGGCTTCTTCGCGGTTTACGCCAAGCATGATGCGTTCTTGCGCCACCGAGTCGTCAATGGAAAGCATCACTGATGCGCTTGGGTCGTCAGCGATCCAGTAGACCCGAGAATCTCCCAATGTCGCGATCCAGGCCTTTGCTCCGCTGACGATACAGGCGATAAAAGTAGCTGAAGCTGCGTTAGTGGATGAAGGATCAGTGGTAGCGATAATAGCGGTATTTGCAGCTTGAGACGCTGTGCCCAAGGCTAATGCCGCAGCAACATCGGGATCGTTTGTTAAGTTGAGTTTGGCCAGGCTTGCCCGTGCTGCCCGAGCGGCAGCAAGTGAGCCGCGATCTGAGTCTTGGGACGAGCTAACCCCATCGCAGACAACCAGAATCGCTTGCGACCCAGGTTCTGGATCTGCCGTAAGCGCGATTGCGTCTTCGTTGCGGTGATGGCGCACTCCGCGATCGGTGCAGCCGCCAACCCATGATGCTGGTTCTTCAATCCAGTGATCGCGCGCTGGAACAGCTTTAGCGCCGCAGATACAGCAGTATCCATCAGGTCCTATAACGCCGTTGCATTGTAGGCAAGACCGTGATGGGGGAGCTTCTAGATCGAGGTCTACCTCGGCACTACTTGCTGATTTAGCGCTCTGATCCGAAAGGAGATCGTCAGTAACAGGTATTAGCGGTGGAGTAGTCGTTGGATTAAGCGCTCCACCACACCATTCGCAGAAGGACTCGTAACTTGCCACAGTTTTAGTGCAGTGCGGGCAAGGAACCTGGATGGTCTCGGCAGTAGTTTGCAACGCTGGCTGGGGTGATGCGGCCTGCTCAGGGATAGCTAAGGCAGCAGCATCTCGTCCAGGCATAGCTTGTGGCGCCAAAGACCGACGGGGGACCGCAAGCGGGTCAGTGGTAGGTACTGTCGCTGGGATATTCCAATCCGACTGCGAGGGGACTCCCTCAGCCATGGTTGGCCAGGAAGGAGTGGTGCTCTCACTCATAGGATGCTCCATTTCTTGGTCTGATTGGCTTTATCGATCAAAGTAACTCGTTCAGCGGGATCAGTAACCAGGCGAGCCAGGTTGCGGTACTCCTGAACAAGCTGTGAGCGTAAAGGAGCTTCGTTAGCAGTGACTCCACCGATCTGTAGCGAAGGAGCCGCCCCATAACGATGTACGAGAGATAGCGCTCGTTCAAAAATTGTGACGTTGTATCGAGACTGTTGCTCAACACCAATGCGCGAGCCGTCGACGATGGTTTTCGCAGCGCTGAGATCGGCTAAACCAATCCCCATATCAACCAGATGCTGAACCTTTAATCGACGGGCTTCGTTATAGCCTCGTGAAGTTACCGGGATCATGTCTAGCGCAGCCATCAAGCCTGGAAGGTCCTGGCGCTTGGCACGGATCCGGGCCAAGCCGAAGCCAGCGGGGGTAACGAAGTTGGCATCGGTGGAAGCACAAATTGCGTAGAGCGTTTCAGCTACATCAAGTTCATTGCCTAGCTCACAAGAAATAGCCAAGGCTAATTTGGGGGCAAGTTCGCCGGGGATCTGCCCGTAGACGGCGTTAAAGGACGATTGCGCAGTTGCCACATCATGCTGAGCTAAAGCTGCCAGCCCTTGTAGCCAGACTGCTCGCCATTCCCACGGATCAGCGCTAAGCACATTGGCTTGAATCGTATTGAGTAACTCCATATTTCCGATTCGTAGGGCGCACTGGGCACGGGCGAGATTAACCTCAACCGTCTGTTCTGGGGCATCGTCCAAAGCACGTAAGCGCTCACTAGGATCATCAATTTCTAGCGAAGTCAGCCAGCCATACTGAGGATCGGAGCTATTGAGTTTGAGCTCAGGTAACTGTGACCAATTAAATAGATCACTGCCGATAGTCGGAGGTTGGAACAGCTGCGATTGATTTGATGTGGCTGCGATGCCAGATACCTTGCTGGCAACGACTTCTCTTAATACGCCCAGCAGCTGTACACCAAGTTCTTCGGTAGAGGTAAAACGGTCATGGGGATCTGGCGCGCAGCACTTAAGTAACAAGCGGTATAGCGAGTCATATTCCCCAAGAAGAGGTAGCTCAGCAGGAGTGGGGATAGTGAATTGGTAGGTACTTTGATAGCCCTTGAACTCACTGCACAGTACGAGCAAGGTGCGTCCGATTGTGTACAGATCAGACTCGACGCTAGGGCCTTTAGTGGCTACTTCGGGCGCCTGATAGCCCACAGTTCCGTAAAGGGTGGATTCCTCGTCTCCTATACTGCGAACGCCGCCAAGGTCAATGAGCTTGACGCCATCACCTATCTGCATGAGATTGTCTGGCTTGAAGTCGTTGTAAACCAGGCCATTGTCATGAAGATAGGCGAAAGCAGGCAGAATCTCGAGAATGAATGCAATAGCTTGATCGACAGGTAGCGGATCATAGGCCGCGCCGTTTGCGGCCATTCTCTGTTTAAGTAACTGCTTCAAGGAGATGCCAGGGACAAACTCCATCACGATGTAGCCAGATCCCTTGTGCTGGACAAAGTTATAGATTTCCACAATGAGTGGATGCTGGACCTGCGCTAAGAACTGTTGCTCAGCCAATGCGCTGGCAAGCAAATCCTTATCTTCGGTATTGAGAATGCCTTTGAGCACGACAAAACGGTCTGAGACGTTCTTATCGCGAGCTAGATAAATCCAGCCCATGCCACCATGAGCAAGGGCGCCTTGGACCTCATATTGGCCTGCAACAAGTACACCTTTATCAAGTTTGGGAGCGAACGAATATTTTGTGCCACATTTGGGGCAGAATCCGTCTAGACGACCATCACTAGTATCGCGACTGCGTCCTACCGGGGCCTCGCACGACGGACAGTTCCGCTTATTCTCTGGGACGCTTGGATTGTCCATCAGAGCCGACATCGGATCAACTGGGGGCACTGGCGGTACTGTGGTCAGGCCTTCGCCAAGGTGAGCGCTGCGTGCACGAGAAATAATTCGTCTTTTTGGAGCAACAGCAGTACTAATACGGGCAGTACCTAATGCGGTAGCACTGATCTTATTCGAACTCCGAGTAGCTGCTGCTTCAGAAATTGCCTCCAGCTCAGCAGCATTCGGTGCATTCTTTAGTGGGGCAGCGCCTTCTGGCGCGCCACAAGAGTCGCAATAGCCATCAATGACTGTTCCGAAACAATTGGGCTGCTGGCAGGCGCCGCTAGCGACCGCTTGATGCGGTTGAGCGGGCTGCTTTGTAGCAGGCTTTTCTTGAGCTGCAGGCTGCTGAGGGGGCAGCGGCGTGGAAGTAGTAGCTGATCCAGGTTCAGGAGGCATGCCACAGACGTCGCAATAGCCATCGACGATAGTTCCTGCACAGTGCGATTGTTGACAGTTCACGCTGTACCTCCAGAGGGATCGAGTAGCGCTGAAACAGTATTGACCAGATTTGTAGCAACAGCCATTTGGGTGGGTTGCTTTGTAACTACTTGCTCAGCTAAGGACAAGATTTGGAAGCTATGACTATCTACATCGCTGCTCAGTAGCCTCTTAGCTCGTTCGATAGCGGCTACGAGTTCAGCACGTTGCTCCAACGCAGCGTGATTTGCGTGATCGACGATACTCATGGCGTGATCTACCTGATCTAGGCGAGCAAGAAAAGTAGCTAGCTCTGTCGGATCATCTGGAATCGGTCCAAGCGCGCTTACCTGAGGTACCGCATATTTTGGAGCTGGATCAACGCTAGCAATAACCGTTGCCACGAGTTCAGCTAGTTCTTGACCACGAGTATGTAACTCATGAAGTTTTTGCTCAGCCGTACTTCGTTGGCTAGCAGCTTGACGGCGTTTTGTTCCTGAGACGATCAGATCGCGCTCAAAAGTTGCCATTTCTTGTTCAAGCGGGGCTAGGAGTCCTCCGACATCGCCGCCTCTGCTGACCTTAGACACAATCTGATCAAGGCGTGAACTGAAAGTGGCGACGTTGGCTTGTGCTCTCACGATTGCTTCAACTGGTTCTAACTGAACCTGATCTCGTAACCGTTCTAAGGATGCCTTCAAAGTCGTAATCCGAGCGGTAATTTCATCAGCATTCGGATCAAGAGCAAGTTTGCCACGCAGAGAAGAAGCTAGCGCATCAGATAATCGACAAGCTTCTGGCAAAGAAACATTCATCCCGGCTAAGGTGCCCAACGCTCCAGTTGTCGTATCGAGGCGTCCCCAGATGAGAGTGGATAGCCGCTCGCGCTCCGCAATGCCAACACGACCAGAATCCCAGACGTTTAGTAGCAGCTCCTCACGTGATTTCACTGCTTGCCACAGAGCCATGGAGAGCATCACATCAGCAGTGATCTGCTGTTGCATTGGACTAGATTGGCTAGCTTGGTCGAGTTCATCAAGCTCTCGCCGCCTGGTATCAACCCAGATCGTTAGCTGCTCCAGGTAGCTGAGCAGAGCTTGTGGAGCTGCTGCTTGTCCTAACGCTCCGGGGGGTATGGGCGCGCTGATAGCACTCACCGGTAATCTCCCAGCCGCCGACCAATTCCGATATTACATAAGATGACGGCGCTAAGACATGACAATACGGCTACAAGAGCTCCTAAGCGGAGCAAGGTATTTTTGCTACTAGTCGTTACTGCAGTAGTGCTTAACTGATCGCTAAAGTTACGTAATGTCTGTCCAAAAGTTGTCGCTGTAGCATCTCCATTATTGGCGAGAGCCTCAGCATAATTCTTGGCGGTATTTGCATCTCGAACTTTCTCATGTGAAGTGATAACCGCTTCAAACTGGTCTGTGGCAGCAGGGGATGTATTCAGCTTTGATAAGTTATTTCTTGCAGTAGTCAAGGCTTGCTGAATCTTTTCTTCATTGGCTTGGGAGCGGGCCAGCAAATCGAGTCCTTCTAAGCTTTTGGCCGAAAAAACCGCAGTCCTAGCATTCGCTGCTGCATCAAGCTGTTGCAATGAGTTTGTCTGGGTAGTTGCAATATTGTAGCTAGTAGACCCGATGCTGAGCTGGCCGATGGATAAAGTAAGTAAGATAAATAATACTGCTCCAACGATGCCAAGATTAAGCATTCGATGAGTACGGAAAGCCAACGCCGTGCCAGTTGTGAGTAGGCACAGTAGAGCAAAAGTGCCAGTGAGCCATAACCAGATAAGTAACCAGACGGTACCTTTATCTGAGAGCTGATTGCGATTACGGCTAGCAATTTCATCTATTGTAGGCAGAATCTTTGTTGAAATAACTGACTGTGCTGCGGCTGCCTCCGAGATGCTTGCAGTTTGGTTTGTGCCTGCACGCGCCACAGCTGCTTTACTTATGGCATTGTCATAGCTTTGGAGCTGTTCAGTTAGCGTTGTGAGCTGGTCGCGATCCCTTGGGACGGCAAGGGCTGCAGGAGTAATTTGTTGATAGGCCTGTGTAATTTCCTTGCTGTAGCCGATGCTAATGGAGTTCCCAGCAGCAAGATCATGAGTTGCAACAGCATTAGCAGCCATGACATGAGCTTCAATATCATGGATCCGGCTGAATTGTTCAGTAGCTTGGTTAGCAGTATTTGCGGCACTTTGGGATTCGCGGATTGCCAGACTGGCGCTTACGCCAAAAAATAGCAGCATGATGATGCAGAGCAACCGAAGCCTGCTTAGTAGCTGAGGCGTTGGTGTCTTTCTAATATGGGAATATGCGGCAGTGGCGATAGGTTGAGGTGCAAGCATTGAGGCGGCTGCTGGTCTTTCGGTAGTGGCCGTGTAATTTTCTTCAGTAGTCATCATGCCTCTGTCTCCTCCTCAATAGGAGAACTCTCATGTTCAGGTACTGGCTCAGCACCAGCTAGATCTTCAACT
>CAMQXE010000081.1 GCA_947038745.1 uncultured Propionibacteriaceae bacterium
CGCGCACATAGTTGTAGAGGAATCTTGTTTCCATGATGGGCATGCCCCCGAGCTGTTGGTTCAGGTGCGCGACTGTTTGGCTGGCCACTTCGATGTCGAACATTCAACGTTTCAGTTTGAGCCGCCTGAGCATCGACTCAGCGAGAATCTCGTGCACTAATAGAGTTTAGGTATTAGTAAAAGACAATAAAGTAAGCACACCCTATATTGGTTGTTACGGTTAGGTAAGCCTAACCGTAACAACCAATATAGTTATTAGCTATCCCGGTGATAGTTATTCGTTAATTGTATTTTTGGCTAGAGCGAGGGGCCTCTGGCTGCCGCGGTCCGAGGAGGGGTGGCGCTTAATAAGATCGCTGTGGCTAGCGCATTAGGCAGAGAAATCATGGCTTGATCTTGCGTCGGGGCAATATGTTGCTGCTGCCGAGGGGCGCACATGGGCGGGGTTCGGGGTTCGGGGTGAGGATCTTCGGGAGAATATTTGTGTGGTACTGATAAATAAATAGGAAACAGTATTGTTTGCTAAGGGTCGCATTACTTGTGAGGTATTAAATTTTCGGGAACACTAAAGGCATAGGGTTTTACTTCTGAAAGGATTCATCATGGAAACCACTGCTGTTCAGTGCACCAGCACCGATTGCTCCTACAACAACCACGGCTGCTCCGCAATTGCCATCACGGTGGCACATGAGGGCAAGGCCGCCACCTGCGGTACTTTCGTTAAGCTCGAGACCCGCCGTCACGCTACTGCTACCGCTAGCAAGGTTGGCGCTTGCCAGCTCGTCGAGTGCAAGCACAACGACGACATGCTTTGCTCCGCTAAGGCTATTGAGGTCACCGCTGGCGCTGCTTGCGGTTCCTTCCAGGCTGCGTAAGCTCTAGCGCCGTATAGGCTTTTTGCGAAGGGTTCCACCATATGGTGGAACCCTTTGTGCGTATTCGGCAGAGATTTAGGGCAGAAATAGAACCTAAGACAGCACATAATGGGCGCTGCATCTCTGCATAACGGTAATCTCTGAGACTGCCCGTCAAGGATGACGATTCTCCCCTAGGGTTAAGGTGTGCGTAGAGCGAAAATTGTGTGCACCCTGGGGCCGGCAGTCGGCACCGTTGAGTTGGTGCGAGACCTTGTTAATGCTGGTATGGATGTTGCCCGCTTCAATATGAGCCATGGCGATTATGCTGAACATGAAGGCCGGTTAGCGATGGTGCGGCAGGCTGCTCATGAGACTGGCCGAGCAGTAGGCGTTATGGCTGACTTGCAGGGCCCAAAGATTCGTCTTGGTAATTTCGCCGCGCCAGTTGACCTGGTACGTGGGCAGAAGTTCACGATCACTACTCGTGACGTTATCGGCGACAGTACGATCTGTGGCACGACTTATAAGGGCCTCCCCGGCGATGTTGAGCCAGGCCATTCACTTCTGATCGATGATGGCAAGGTCGCGTTGGTTGCTGATGAGGTGACTGAGACTGACGTTATCTGCACTGTTCAGGTTCCGGGCACTGTATCGAACCATAAAGGCATCAACTTGCCTGGAGTTGCGGTCAATGTACCGGCGCTCTCAGAAAAGGACGAAGCTGATCTACGCTGGGCGCTCCAGCATGGGTTTGACATCGTTGCGCTGTCATTCGTTCGCAGCGCCACCGACGTCACGCGAGTTCACGAGATCATGGCTGAAGAAGGTCGCCGGATTCCGGTGCTGGCCAAGATTGAGAAGCCCCAAGCGATGGCGAATATCCAAGAGATTGTGGACGCTTTTGATGCAGTGATGGTCGCTCGCGGTGATCTCGGTGTTGAGCTGCCTTTGGAAGATGTTCCGTTGGCGCAGAAGAAGATCATTATGCATGCGCGTGGCTGGGCTAAACCAGTGGTTGTCGCGACGCAGATGCTTGAGTCAATGATTTCTTCGCCGCGCCCAACTCGCGCTGAAGCCTCTGACGTAGCTAACGCCGTTCTTGACGGCGCAGATGCGGTGATGTTGTCGGGGGAGACTAGCGTTGGCGAGTACCCGATTCTTACGGTTGAAACCATGGCTCGCATTATTGATGCCGTTGAAGGTAACGATATTGAGTCGATTCACCATATGGATATGGACCCGCATACAACTGGTGGCGTTATTGCTTTGGCGGCTGCTGATACGGCTCGTAGATTGGGCGCGAAGTATCTGGTGGCCTACACCAAATCCGGTGATACCGCTCGCCGAATGGCGCGGATCCGTACCAAAACCCCGGTGCTTGCTTTTACGCCAGAGCCAAATGTGCGCCAAGAGCTGACCTTGAGTTGGGGCGTGGAGACTTTCCAGGTTCCGCGCGCTATGGATTCCACAGAGATGACCAGCAATGTCGAGAAAGCGCTACGTGAGGCTGGTCTGGTTGAGCCAGGAGACAAGATCGTCATGGTCTGGGGCTCACCTTGGGACGTTGTAGGTAAAACCAACTCCATGCGAGTCCACAAGATCACGTAGAAGTTCAGCAAGTTCAGGGGCATCCAGCAATTGGATGCCCCTGAACTTTGTTATGGGGGAAGGCGTTTTCGCTAGTAATGAGAAGATCGCCTGGAACAACAGATGTTGTTCCAGGCGATCTCATTAGCCGTACCCGGGATGGGATTCGAACCCACAAGGCATTTCTGCCAGCCGGGTTTGAGCCGACCGCGTATACCGTTCCGCCACCCGGGCAAGCTCATCTATTGTGCCATAGTTCGGCGTGCTCTCGCATCCTGGCGCGTCGAGTGCGAGAATATGAGACGTGAGTGACACTGTTGTCGCACCCCGGGTGCTTATTGCTGAGGATGAGCCGCTGATCCGCATGGATCTTGTTGAGTTGCTTGAATCAGAGGGATATCAGGTCGTCGGCCAAGCTGCCGATGGCGAGCAAGCGGTCCAACTTGCCGAAGAACTGCACCCCGATATCTGTGTTCTTGACGTCAAGATGCCGATACTCGATGGCATCTCGGCTGCTGAAATTATTACGGCAAAGGGCGTTGCTCCTGTTGTCATGCTGACTGCGTTCTCGCAACGTGACTTAGTTGATCGTGCCGCACGAGCTGGTGCGATGGCATACGTGGTAAAACCATTCCAAGCTAGCGATGTGGTCCCAGCGATGGCTTTGGCAATTGCTAGGTTCCAGCAATTGCAAGAAATCAAAGAAGAAATTAGTGATCTGTCAGAGCAGCTGGAAGTGCGTAAGCTCATAGATCAAGCCAAAGGCATGCTCCAAGAACGGTTGGGGCTTAGCGAGGCAGAATCTTTCCGATGGATCCAAAAGACGGCCATGGACTTGCGGAAATCCAAGCGCGAAGTCGCCGAGGGCGTCTTAGCTCATGGGAAAAGTAAGTGAGCCAAGCCTCGACTAAAGAGATCTTGCACCTTGCCGTACCGGCATTCTTTACTCTGATTGCAGAGCCATTATTTCTTCTGGTTGATACAGCGGTCATCGGACATGTCTCAACAAGCTCGCTTGCAGGCTTAGGAGTTGCTTCCGCAGCCTTACTGGCCATTGTGAACTTATGTGTTTTTCTAGCCTATTCAACGACATCAGCAGTTGCTCGGCGTGTGGGTGAGGGCAACAACCGCGAAGCCTTAGCCGTTGGCATTGATGGCATCTGGTTAGCCTTGGTTCTTGGAGTTGCGACAGCCTGCGCGCTCATGCTCTGGGCAGGACCGATCTGCGCGATCTTTGGGGCATCGCCAACAGTTCTTACTGAAGCTACAACCTATCTCCGCATCTCAGCGCTAGGCCTTGCTCCGGTATTCGTCACGCTTGCAGCCACCGGATTGTTGCGTGGCTTGCAAGATACAACATCGCCGCTAGTGATAACTACGGTTGGGTTTGGCATCAATCTGGTATTGAACGTGATATTTATCCTCGGTCTGGAATGGGGCATAGCAGGTTCGGCTTGGGGAACAGTTATCGCGCAGTGGGGTATGGCTATGGCCTATCTCGTATTAGTCCGGCGGCGAATGCGGCGAGAACATATCTCGCTTGGGTTTAATCCCATGGGAGTTCTAGCCTCTGCAAGTGCCGGAGTTGCGCTGTTCATTCGCACAATTGCGTTACGGGCAGTGCTGCTGCTAACAACCTGGGTTGCTGCAGGGCTAGGGGAAACAGAGCTTGCTTCCCACCAGATAGCAATGACGATCTGGAGTTTTCTTGCCTTCGCCTTAGACGCGTTAGCGATTGCGGCGCAGGCGTTGACCGGGCGCTGGCTAGGGGCCAGGGAGTATCGGCAGGTGCGCCAAGCAACATCGCTGATGGTGCGCTGGGGCATTGGCTATGGCCTGATTCTTGGCGTGCTAGTGATCGTGGCAGCGCCAGTGCTCCCGATATTCTTCACCGATGATGCACAGGTACGTAGAGCGCTTATCGGAGCCTTGCTCGTAGTAGGCGTGGGCCAACCAATCAGCGGTATTACTTTCGTTTTAGATGGAGTTCTCATCGGGGCAGGCGACAGCCGCTGGCTAGCCAAAGCACAAGTCGGACTGCTGCTGTGCTTCATCCCATTGGCATTAATGGTTCACGGACTGGGGCTAGGCCTAGTCGCGCTTTGGCTGGCCTTCACCGGGTTCATGGCGCTACGTGCAGCAACGCTTTACTATCGCTCCCGTGGCGATCTCTGGATGACGTCGGCTAAGCATCCCTAAGCGCGCAAGTAATCCGGGCAGTAGCGATGCGCTGGCCTTCGTCGTCGGTCAGGACCACTTCATGCGTAGTGGAGGACCGGCCCAAATGAAGAGCGCGAGCAACAGCATGAACGTAGCCGGTGCTCACGCCGCGATGATGGGTTGCGTTGATATCGACACCGAACGCGATCTTGCTCATCGTCTGGGCATGGGTCCACGCAGCAAGTGAGCCTAAACTCTCTGCTACAACGCAAGTTGCTCCACCATGCCAGCGGCCAACAGGCTGAGTATTTCCAGCTACCGGAACTCGGCCGCGAGTCTCTTGCGCTGAAACATACTCGATTTCGAGACCGAGCTTTTCATCGAGAGCAGAGTTTAAGTTGGCAGCCCAATCGGGCAAATTTGTTCCTATCACGTGAACCAGACTACTTCTATTGCCAATAGCCACTAGGCTCGCAATCGTGAGTAATTCCAAGACGCTGCTGCTGATCGATGGCCATTCCATGGCTTACCGTGCCTTTTTCGGGATGCCGGTGGAGAACTTTGCTACAACTTCTGGGCAGGCAACGAATGCTGTCTACGGGTTTACCTCGATGTTGATTAACATGCTGCGCGATGAGCAGCCGACGCACGTCGCGGTGGCTTTTGACGTGTCGCGGCATTCCTTCCGCACCGATGTCTACCCGGAGTACAAAGCCACGCGTTCAGCGTCGC
Organism: uncultured Propionibacteriaceae bacterium; assembly: GCA_947038745.1. The sequence continues at coordinate 5,337 of CAMQXE010000081.1, forward strand.
CAGTGGAGTTCAAAGGCCAAGTAGAACTCATCAAGCAGGTCCTTGACGCGCTCAACATCATCCATGTGGAAAAACCTGGTTTTGAGGCTGACGATCTATTAGCCACTTTATCTACTCAGGCGGCAGCCGAAGGCTACGCTGTTCGAGTCTGCACTGGCGACCGAGATGCTTTACAGCTAGTCACGGAGCAAGTAACTGTCTTATATCCGCGTAAAGGCGTCTCGGACCTGGTGCGGATGACCCCCGGTGCGGTGGTAGAGAAATATCAGGTCGAACCAGCGCGCTATCCAGAACTAGCAGCCCTAGTTGGAGAAACCTCTGACAATCTTCCAGGTGTACCTGGCGTTGGCCCAAAAACTGCCGCGAAATGGCTGGCTCAGTACGACGGGCTGGTGAATCTTCTCGCTGTCGCTGATACGGTCAAAGGCAAAGCTGGAGAAGCGCTCGTTGCCCATCTCGATCAGGTACGGCGTAACCGCGAGCTGAATGCTCTCGTCCGCGACGTTGAGCTAGATGTCACGATCGCTGAACTAGAACGACGTGACTGGGATCGTGAAGCAGTCCATACGCTTTTTGACGCGTTGGAGTTTAAGGTTTTACGAGATCGACTATTTGAATCGCTCCCACTTGCCAGCGCTGAGCCGGATCTCCCGGAGGCAGGTTTTACGCTGACCGGTGACATCCTTGGCGCAGGTGAGGTCGGCCCGTGGTTGGAACGTCGTGCTCGTGGCTCCCGCACGGGCGTCGATGTAGTGGGGCACTGGGGCAGCGGTCAGGGCGACGTTGTGGGTATCGCATTGGCAAGCCACGATGATACTGCCTGCTGGATAGATGTTGCTGAGCTATGGCCTGCTGA
>CAMQXE010000082.1 GCA_947038745.1 uncultured Propionibacteriaceae bacterium
AACTTTCATCGCTAGCTCTAAGCACACCTCAAAAGTTTTAAGGCAGCACAACGACGCCTGGGGGCTCCAGGCGTCGTTGAAGAAAGTCAGTTACGCGCGATCGCCAGTTGGCCCGAAGCCACTTGAGTAATCGTCGTCGTAATCTGCGTACTGATCGGCAAGCTCCGCATACTGCTCAGGGATTTCCTCCCCTGAACTGCTGCTGAGCTCCCGCTCTAGCGATGCAAAATCCGTATCCACGGAACGGTACTTAAGATCGCGAGCGACTTTGGTCTGCTTCGCTTTTGCACGGCCGCGCCCCATTGGGTCGACCCCCTCGCTGTCAATACGCGGCATCACCGCACCGGAATATGTCGTGGCCCTAGATTACTTCACCGTAGGCACACGAGCAATTAAGGCTAACCACAATGCGAGCCAACAAGCGTGACAAGGCCTCCTTGGACACCCTGCGCAGGCGTAACTTGACCACATAACCACGACTCCATGCCATAGCCTGAAAGTAGTTGCTGCGCCCGGAAAAGCTCGGTTTCTGGAAGAATCGCGACCATACCAACACCCATATTCAACGTTGCTTCAATATCTGGCTGCGATACCTTTCCAGCTTCCTGTAAAACCTTGAATACTGGCGCTGGCTGCCATGACGAACGTTCAATCGTCACCGCGACATTATCGGGCAATACGCGCATCAGATTGTTGGCCAAGCCACCGCCGGTCACATGACACATGGCATGGATTTCTAGCTCTCGTGCAAGCTCCAAACAGGCTTTGGCATAAATCCGGGTGGGAACGAGCAGTTCTTCCCCCAGAGACCGCCCAAAATCATCCATATGCCGGTCATAAGACCACCCCTGCCCTGCAACAATATGGCGAACCAAGGAATAACCGTTGGAATGTAGCCCAGAGGCCGCAATAGCCAGTACGACGTCGCCTGCCTTGACTCGCTGTGGGCCTAGCATCGCATCGAACTCCACAACCCCCGTCGTTGCCCCAGCAACGTCATATTCATCGTCGTGTAGCAATCCAGGATGCTCAGCAGTCTCGCCGCCAACAAGTGCACAGCCAGCTTCAGCACAAGCCAGCGAAATACCTTTAACAATGGCCTCTATCCGCTGTGGGACGAGCTTGCCACAGCAAATGTAATCGGTCATAAATAAGGGTTCTGCGCCGACAACGACTAGATCATCGACGACCATGCCCACTAAGTCGAAACCGATAGTGTCGTGGATATCCATTGCCTGAGCAATAGCCACCTTGGTACCAACACCATCTGTCGATGTTGCTAATACCGGGTGGCGGTAATTCTTGAGCGCTGCCGCATCAAAAAGACCAGCAAAACCGCCAAGGCCGCCTAACACCTCTGGCCGCTTTGATTTTCCAACCCATTGCTTGATCAGTTCGACTGATTGATCGGCAGCGACGATATCGACGCCAGCTTGTGCGTATGCAGAATCGTGAGACATGGGCCTACTCCTCGGGTTGGGTTAAGTTCATGGTCTGGGCAGCGCTAAGTGGTACTCGTACCGGGTATTCACCGTCGAAGCAAGCCCGACATAGGTGGTCTTTGGTTTGGCTCGTTGCCTGGATTAATCCCTCTAACGAGATGTAGCCCAGCGAATCTGCGCCGATGGAATCGCAGATCTCCTCCGTCGATAAACCTGGCGCTAACAGCTCGTCACGAGTAGCAAAATCGATGCCATAGAAGCACGGCCAAAGCACCGCTGGAGAACTAATCCGGACATGGACTTCCTTCGCGCCCGCATCACGCAACATCGCCACGATCTGGCGCTGTGTATTACCGCGGACGATGGAATCATCAACGACAACTAGGCGTTGGCCCTCAATGACATCCCGAAGCGGATTGAGCTTGAGCCGAATACCAAGTTGGCGAATCGTCTGTGACGGCTGGATGAAAGTTCGCCCTACATAGGCATTCTTCACAAACCCCATGCCATACGGGATACCCGAGCCTTGGGCATAGCCGACGGCGGCTGGCGTGCCTGACTCTGGCGTCGGAATCACTAAGTCGGCTTCAACAGGATGTTCTTTAGCCAAAATCCGGCCAACCTCGACGCGAGCCGTATGCACTCGACGCCCGGAAATGACTGTATCTGGGCGAGCTAGATAGACATACTCAAAAACACAACCTTTGGGCTTAGCTTCCGCAAAACGTCGCGTCCGAAGGCCAGCCTCGTCGATAGTCAGCAGCTCACCTGGTTCTACTTCACGGACAAATCTGGCGCCCACAATATCGAGTGCAGCAGTTTCTGAAGCCACGACCCAGCCATTCGCCAAGCTGCCTAACACCAGAGGTCTGATCCCTTGCGGATCACGAGCAGCGTAGAGGGTGGTCTCGGTCATGAAAACTAAGCTGAAAGCGCCTCGAACCAGCGGAAGGATCTCAGCAGCCACGTCGTCTGGCGCCTGATCAGTACCTGCAAGTAGCGAAGTCAGCACATCGGTGTCGTTACTGGCTTGGAGAGCCCCTGGGGCTGCCACCGCGTCACATCGTTGTGTAAGAAGCTCAGTAAGCTCGGCGACGTTTGTGAGATTGCCATTATGGGCCAGCGCTAGACCACCAACTGCCGTCGCTTTATAGAGCGGCTGGGCATTGTTCCAGTGAGAAGCACCAGTAGTCGAATAGCGCGTATGCCCAATAGCGATATGGCCGGTAAGCGATTCCAGAGTCGGCTCATTGAACACCTGAGAAACCAGACCCATGTCTTTGAAAACGAGGATACGTTTTCCATCCGAGGTCGCAATACCTGCGGATTCTTGGCCCCGATGTTGAAGGCTATACAGCCCGAAGTAGGTAAGTTTGGCTACCTCTTCTTCGGGGGCCCACACACCAAAAACACCGCAGGAATCCTGGGGGCCCTGGTCTTGGGGGTTGAGATCTTGGGTTAGACGACCATCACCACTCACGCTCTGAGTGTATCTAGTCGCCTTTGGAACAAAACACCCGGCAGGCATAAGACCATTCCGGCCTTGTCCACCTGCATCTAGCTATTCTCTATATCCCCAGCTCAGCACCAAAATAACGCGAAATTTCATCGTCCGTTGCCCCTAATCTTCGCATGCTGGCAATAAATGTTGCAGTCACTCGTTGGAAGCTCCGCTCACGAGCATCAGCCGTCGTAGAGTTCACTGAAATTGTTGTCCCCGCCCCACGAGCAGTATTAATGACCCCAGCAACTTCGAGTTCCTTATACGCTCTGGCTATCGTCCCCGTAGCAAGACCCAAATCTCTGGCGAGCTGACGCACTGTGGGCAGACGCTGCCCCGCCTGTAGCTCACCAGTCAAGACATAGTTCTCAATCTGACGCCTGATCTGCTCGTATGGCGGGGTGAAGTCATCAGCATCGATTGCGATCAACATCATCTAATCCTTGTTCTGTAGCTGACCACAAGGAACATCACCACAATATTGCAGAGCATGGTCCAATCAATCCAGCTTGTTACGCCTGTACACAACACTCCAATAACAACAACAAGCACAGTAAGAACTTCTCCTGCGCTATCTCGACGTTTAAACTCATCTATCCTCAGTTCCTCATCTGTACTACCAAATGCTGGACGCTGTTTAACAACTGCTAAGGCCGCACCCGCGATAGCAATAAAGACAAGTAGTGCTACGCCGTACCATGCCCGGTGTGCTATTGGTCGCTGCATAAAGATGACGAATGCCAGCCCAAAGCTTGCCCCCGACCACACCCAGAGCCACCATGGCGCCAAATCCCACCATCGTCGTGGTATCAGGTTTGCCGAGCGTGGCCCCGAACGCCGAGAGAGCACTAGTTGCAACACCAAAATACCGAGCATGACGATTAACGCAAAAATCCATAGGTACATTGGGGTGAACTTGCCCTTGCTCCATAACCAAGCTGCAAAGAACATCCCGACGTAGGACATTTGCACAATAATTTTGACTATTCGCTCGGCTCGATCGGCGCTCTTATCGTTTAAGGCACCCACTAGCGAGCAGCTAAGTATCAGCACCAGCGCCAACCCGAGAACAAATAGAAAACTGCTCATCGCTACCTACCTTGTATCCATCGCTTAGTACAAGAGTGAGGCTTACATATTCTTGTGTCAATACCTTGTAACAAGATTGCTGCGTTACCTACGATTAGAGGCCCAATGCCTCCGGGATTGTGCGCTGCCATTGCGTCTTTAGTTCCACCAAGTCCAGGTCAAACTGGCCAGCAAAACTCAGCCGCTGCTCAGCCAAGACCATGCCAAGCACCTGCAACGGGACCTCATGCTGCGAGGCGAGCTGTTCTAGCTCCGCTATGCGCTCTGCCGCTACCGATACCAATACTCGGCCCGCAGTCTCTGCAAAAAGTTGCACTGTTGGATCACCGCTGGGCAAGGTTACCTTGGCGCCAAAACCCTTACGGAAGCATGATTCTACGAGTGCCTGAGCCAGTCCTCCCTCAGAGAGATCATGAGCTGAGCAGAATAATCCCTGACGAACTCCACTTTGCAGGAGCTTGCCCAATCGCACCTCATGCTGAAGGTCTAGCGACGGCGGTGTACCGCCCAAGTGATGGTCGTGGCAGACGTCCTCCCAGACCGTTCCGGAAAGGTCCTGCTGGGTCTGCCCCAGCAACACCACAATGTCACCTTCAGCAGCAAAACCGATCTGAGAGTGCTGACGAACGTCATCGATAACGCCCAAAACCCCGATAACCGGCGTCGGTAGGATCGACTGCTCACCTGTCTTGTTGTAGAACGAGACGTTACCGCCAGTGACAGGCACTCCCAACTCCTGGCAGGCATCCACAAGACCCTTAATCGCCTCAATGAATTGCCACATGATCTGAGGATCTTCAGGAGAACCAAAGTTCAAACAGTCACTTACCGCTACCGGCTCAGCACCTGTTGTTGCGACATTACGGTAAGCCTCCGCGAGCGCCAACTGTGCTCCCACATATGGGTCGAGGAAGGTATAACGACTATTTCCATCACACGACAACGCAATGCCCAGATTGGTCTGCTCATCGATACGCAGCATGCCGGAGTCTTCTGGTTGAGTCAGCATTGAACCGCCCCGGACGTAGCGATCGTACTGGTTCGTAATCCACGACTTGTCGGCAAGGTTAGGTGAGGTCACCACCTGAATTACTTGCTCGCGTAGCTCAGCCGCCGAGGTGGCTCTAGGCAAATTATTCGCCGAATCTGCAGCGACCGTATCAATCCAGTCAGGCCGAGCAGCCGGGCGGTCATAGACCGGGCTGTCTACCGCTACCGTCTTGGGATCAACATCGACGATCCGTTCCCCGTGCCAATCAATATGGAGCCGGTCACCATCGGTCACTTCTCCGACGACGGTGGCAAGCACATCCCACTTGGCACAAATCGCCATGAATTGCTCGACCTTAGCTGGCTCGACAATCGCCATCATGCGCTCTTGGGACTCGCTCATCAAGATTTCTTCAGGTGAGAGCGTGGAATCTCGCAATGGCACCAGATCGAGTTCGACGTGCATACCGCCAGAGCCGGTCGAGGCCAGCTCCGAGGTTGCACACGAAATACCAGCGGCACCAAAATCTTGTAACGCTTCTACGACGCCAGCTTTGAACAAATCAAGGGTGCATTCGATCAGCAGTTTTTCCATGAAAGGATCACCAACCTGCACGCTGGGGCGCTTCGTCGGCCCACCTTCAGCGAAGGTTTCTGAAGCCAGCACCGATGCCCCGCCGATGCCGTCGCCTCCGGTTGCTGCACCGTACATGATGACCTTGTTGCCCACGCCTTCAGCGTGAGCAAATTGCACATCCTCGTGCCGCAAGACGCCAACGCCCATGGCATTAACGAGCGGGTTCGTTGCGTAACAAGCGTCGAATACCACCTCGCCACCGATATTGGGAAGCCCAAGGCAGTTACCGTAACCACCAATACCGGCAACAACGCCGGGCAGCACTCGGCGCGTATCTTGGGCGTCAAGAGGGCCAAAACGTAGCGGGTCCATGACGGCAATGGGGCGAGCACCCATAGCGATAATGTCGCGGACGATACCGCCGACGCCTGTTGCTGCACCCTGATATGGCTCGACGTAGCTTGGGTGGTTGTGGGACTCGATCTTGAAAGTCACGGCCAGGCCATGCCCGATATCGA